>SFIW01000019.1 GCA_004556055.1 Planctomycetaceae bacterium | reverse complement strand
CGGCGTGAAATTCGCGCTCGAAGTTCACCCGACGGAAATCGCGTTCGACCTCATCTCTGCGGAACGCGCCCTCGAAGCGCTCGATAATCACCCCGCGTTCGGCTTCAACTTCGACCCGTCGCACCTCCTCTGGCAAAGGGTCGACCCGGTGAAGTTCATCCGCAAGTTCCCGGATCGCATCTTCCACGTCCACATGAAGGACGCGGCGCTTCAGCTCAACGGCGAAAACGGTATTCTCGGCTCGCACCTCAACCTTGGCAATTCTCGTTTCGGGTGGATGTTCCGCTCTTTAGGGCATGGGGACGTCAACTTCGAAGAGATCGTCCGCGCGTTAAATGACATTAGCTACGACGGGCCGCTTTCCGTCGAATGGGAAGATCAAGGTATGGATCGCTGGTACGGCGCTAAGGAAGCGTGCGAATTCGTCAAGAAGACCTTCTTCCCGCCTAGCGACGTCGTCTTCGACAAAAATATTGGCGCTAATAACTAATCATTGAGGGCGCCACTTTCATCAATCGTCCTTTTAGCGAGACTGCGTTCGATTTTCGAGCGCGGTTTTTTTATCGACGAGGAAGAATGGACGAAGTCGCGTTGTGTAGAACGAATTCCTGTACGAATAGCACAACAACAAAAAAATGAAGAATTTGTGCATATTTTCTCCAAAACGCTTGATTTCGGGCGCTTAAATCTTTAGAATGTTTTTGTACGCGAAAAACGCGCGCGCGTGTCGCGTTTTCCTACTAGACCACTATGAGGGCATTTTCAGATGACGAATTCTCAATCTAGCGTCCGCCGCCGAGATTTTCTTAAAGGCATGGCGGTAATCGGGGCGACTGTTTGCGCGCCGACGCTCGTCTCTTCGAGAGCGTTAGGACTTGACGGCGAAGTTTCGCCAAGCAATAGACTTAATATGGGCGCGATCGGTATCGGCGGCCGCGGTTCCGAAGACTTGCGTCATTTTCTTGAACGCAAAGACGTCCATTTCAAAGCGATCTGCGACGTGCGCCGCTCGCGACGCGATTGGGTTGCCGATTACGCCAACAAAGTCAACGGCGACACGGCGTGCGACAAGTATATCGACATGAACGAACTCCTCCAGCGCGAGGATATCGATATGGTTCTCATCGCGACCGGCGACCGTTGGCACACCATGGCGTCGATCACCGCCGCAAAGTACGGCAAAGACGTCTACTGCGAAAAGCCGCTCTCTCTTACCATCCAGGAAAGCCGCGCACTCGCTAACGCCGTCAATCGTTACGGTATCGTCTACCAAGCGGGTACTCAGCGCCGCAATATCGGAAACTTCCAGCTCGCCGCTGAAATCGCCGCCTCCGGAAAACTCGGCAAGCTCACCGAAGTCCACGCCAACACCCTCTGGCCCGCCACCGACCAGGCCTGGTACCCTGCGGAAACCGAACCCGCTCCCGACGAATGCGACTGGGATCGTTGGCTCGGACCCTGCCCGTGGCGTCCCTATAACCACGCCTACGTCGAAGGGGACTGGCGCGGTAAGTTCGATTTCCACGGCGGCGGAATCCTCGAATGGGGCTCCCACACCGTCGACCTCTGCCAATGGGCCGCCCAAAAAGACCACACCGCCCCCGTGCGCTACGAACCCCAGTTCAACGACGACGGATCCATCGCCGGTCACATCTGGGCGTACTATGACGACGGTCTCAAACTCGTCATGCGCTCCGACGGATGGCTCGGCCTCGGCACCTGCTCCGCGCGTTACGTCGGCGAAGAAGGTTGGGTCGAAACGGGCGACAGCGGACGTATGGCCGTCTCCAACGACAAGCTGCGAAGCGAACTCAAATACTTCGGTATGCCGGGCACCGACCCGTCGACGCACATCGCCGAATTCTGCGAATGTGTTAAGACGCGCCGCACTCCCGCCGCGAACGCCAACGTCGCCGCGCAGTCTCACATCGCCTCTCACTGCGCCTACATCGCTTGGCAGCTCCAGCGCACGATCGAATTCGACCCCGTCAAGGAAGAATTCAACGACGCGGACGCCAACCGCATGCGCACCCGCGCGATGCGCGCTCCCTATACGCTCTGAACCGCGGAGCTCGTTCATTCCACGTAGAAAATTACACGCCGAACGACGCCGCGCCCTTACGGCGCCATCGTCGCGCGGTTCGGAAAGTACAACCCCTCGCGCGCGCGACTCAAAAGTCGTCGCGTTGGAGAAATTGATATTATGCGCACTAACTTAATCCTCGCGCTTTTGACGAGCGCGGTCCTCGCGTTCTCGGCGAACGTCGCGAACGCCCAAGCGTGGCAGGAACTGCAAACGTCCACCGACGAAGCCGCGCTCATCGCCGCCGTAGAAAAACCCGGCGACTCCCCCGAAGATATTCACGACAAGAACGTCGCGGTCAAACGCCTTTCGATCTACGGAACCCCGAAGGCGATTCCCGCGCTCGTCGCGTCCCTTTCCAACGAAAAGTTGAACTTCAACGCGCGTTTTGCGCTCGAAGCGATGCCCTTTGACGAAGTCGACGCCGCGCTCGCCGCCGCGACGAAAGAACTCCAAGGCGCGTGTCTCGTCGGCGTGATCGACACGATCGGCGTTCGCGCGAAAGCGGACTCCGTCGCCGTTCTTAAAGCGATCTCCCTCGACGACCCCGCCGTCCAGAAAGCGGTCTACGCCGCGTGCGGTATGATCGGAACCGACGAAGCGGTCGACTTCCTCGTCTCCGAAGCGAATACGAAAGATCTTGGCGCGATGGAATATTACGCGCTCAAAGGTCTCGGCGACGCGATTCTCGACGTCGCGCAAGATCGCGAACAATCCGGCGACGTCGCGAAAGCGCTCGAACTCTACGCGCTCGTCTCCGGCAAGAGCTTCCCGAAATATGAACAGGAAGCGGGCCTCTATCGCGCGCTCTTAGCGCAAGGGGACGCGTCTGCGGCGCAAGTCGTCGAGCTCCTCAAGGGGGACGACGCGTCGGTCGCCGATGTCGCGCTCAAAACGATCCGCGAATATAAGGGCGAGGTCTCCGCGAAGGTCGTCGAAGCGCTTCTTGGCGCGTTCGATTCTCTGAGCGCGGAGCGCCAGCTCCTCGTCGCTCGCGCGTTCGGCGATCTGAAGGAAGACGCGGCGCGTAAGCTCGCGTTCCCGAAACTCGTCGACCTCGCGAAGGTTGAAAGCGTCGACATGCGCGTCGCCGCGACCAAAGCGCTCAAGAAATACGCGGGCGAACTCGAAAACGTCGCGCTGACCCGCGTCGAAGGAAAAGCGTCGAACGACGAACTCGTCGCGGCGAAGATCGCGCTCGGCGTCGCGCTCCAGAAGGCGAAACCGGCGCTCTTCGAGAATATCTCCGCGTCGGAACTCCTTGACGATCTCGACGAAACGGACGCCGTTATCGAGATTAAGATCGTCGAAAACGCGCGCGTTAAGTCTGCGGGCAAGGCGCTCGTGAAGATCGCGACGGAACGCCAAGGGGCGCTGCGCGACGCGGCTCTTTCCGCGCTCTCCGAAATCGTCGAACTCGACGACCTGAACCTCCTCGTCGACGCGCTCAACGGCGAAACGGACGACGCGAAGGTCGACTGGCTTCTCCGCGCCGCGTGCACGCGTCTTCCTCGTGAAGAATGCGCCGCCGCCGTCGCCGATATCTTCAAGAAGGAATCCCTCGAGCAGAAGCTCAAGACGCTCCCCCTCCTGAAGCAAATCGGCGGTCAGACCGCTCTTAACGCCGTCGCCGACGCTTGCGCGGGCCAGACGCTCGACAAAGCGACGCAGATCCTCGGCGAATGGAACACCCCCGAAGACGGTCCTCGTCTTGCGGAAATCTCCCTCGCGATCGCGAAGCAGGCGAAAGACAACAAGTATCATTCGCGCGGAATCCGCGGTTACGTTCGCGTAGCGCGTCAGTTCGAACTCCCGATCGCGACGAAGATCGAGATGTGCAAGACGGCGTTCGCGACGGCGCGACGCGCGGAAGACAAAGCGCTGATCTTCGAAGTCTTCAAGCGCAACATCAACGCTGAGAACGTCGCGGCGGCGCTCGAATACGCGCAATATCCCGAGTTCAAAGACGCGGCGTGCGACGCGGCGGTCTTTGTCGCGGAGAAGATTCGCGTGAGCCAGCCCGCGTGGAACTGGAACGAAGCGAGCGGCGACGCGGCGAAAGACGCCGCCGCCAAGATCCTTGTCGACGGCATGAAGAAAGTCGTTGAAACGACGACGAACGCCGATCTCAAGGCGCGCGCGCAGAAACTCCTCTGATTTTCGTGCAATAATTTGACGCGACTATTCCACGCGTTATAATACAAGAAAGAAGAACGAGGACGGCGTCCTTCGCGACCCATCCTCGTTCCTTTTGTAAACGGATCTTTTTACAACAACGCTTTCGCATAGAGACAAAGACTATGAAACGCTTACTCGCCGCGGCCCTCGCCGCTTGTCTGTGCGCCTTCGCGCCCGCGCTCAACGCTCAGGAAGGTCAGCCCCTGAATCAGCTCACGCCCCAGGAAAAAGAACTCGGCTTCGAACTCCTCTTCGACGGCGGCCCTCTCTCCCCCGAAATCTGGCAGAGCAGCATTGAAGGCTACCCCGTTAAGGACGGCTATTTCGTCTGCGATAAGGGCGGAAACCTCATGACGAAGAAGGCGTATTCCGACTTCATCCTTCGCTTTGAATTCAAACTTCCTCCCAAGGGAAACAACGGCGTCGGTATCCGCGCCACCTCCCCGGATCTTGACGCCGCCTATCACGGCATGGAACTCCAGATCATCGACGAAGCGTATCCCGGACTCAAGGACGCCCAGTATCACGGCTCCATCTACGGCGTCGTCGCGGCGAAACGCGGCGCTCTCAAGCCCGTCGGAGAATGGAACTATGAAGAAGTTATCGCCATTGGCCCGTACATCAAGGTCATCGTCAACGGTCAGCTCATCACCGACGCCGACATTACCGACGCCCAGCCGATCTGGGGCGATCATCCCGGTCTCCACAACAAGTCCGGTTTCGTCGGATTCCTCGGTCACGGCGACCCCGTCGAGTTCCGCAACGTGCGTATTCTCTCGCTCGAAAAATGAGCGTAATTGCGCAACTGCGGCGCTATGCTAAAATAGAAGGAACCTCCGTCGAGGTTCCTTTTTTATTGTTCCCCACTTTCGAGACGCCTTATGTATTACACCGTTACGATCACTCCGCAAATCGCCGACACCGATATGCAAGGGCATATCAACTTCCTCGCCTATTCGAACTGGTTTGACCGCGTGCGCACCAAGTTCTACAAGGAGTTCACCCCCGATCTGAACTTCCGTCCCCACGGCGTCGTCGTCCTGCATACGGAGGTCACCTTCGAAAAAGAGACGTACGCGCAATACGACGCGACGATCCGCACTTGGGTGAGCATGATCGGCACGAAATCTTTCGAGGTCACGCAAGAAGTCTGGCAGAACGGCTCGCGCTGCGCGATCGGAAAAACGATCTTCTGCGCCTACAACTTCGAAGAACGCAAGAGCGAGCCGATCATCGACTCCTACCGCGAAGTTCTCGAACGATACGCCTACGATCCCCAATTCGAATGATCGACGCTCCCGCGCCGTCCCCCCTATCCCCCCTTCTGCGCGAGGCAACGCCATGCATCTCGTCTTTCCCGTCAAACCGCAAGTCGCCGACACGAACCTCTTCGAACATATCGACTATCTCGCGTCCTATCGCTGGTTCGACCGCGCGCGCACGGAACTGTATATGGAGCTCTTCCCCGGTTTTCACTGCAAACCGCACGGGCTCGTTCTCGTCAACACGCAGTGTACGTATTTAATTCCGACGTTCGTGGACGATCCGCTTGAAGTTCGATCGTGGGTGAGCCGCATCGGGAGCAAATCCTTCACGATGGTTCAGCAACTCTGGCGCGTCTTCCCCGACCGCGAACCGGAGCTTTGCGTCGACTCGACGTGCGTTCTTTGCGCGATCGACTTTACGGTTCACAAAGGGGAACCGCTGAACGACCATTTCCGCGCCGTTCTTCAGAAATATTACGATCCCGGCGACGCCGCATGACGGAACCGTTCCTTCGAGTCGAAAACCTCGACTACGCGCCGTCGCGAGGCGGCCCTCTTCTTCTGCGCGGCGCGAGCTTCGCGCTCGAGCGCAATACGCGGGTCGCGCTCGTCGGTCGCAACGGCGCGGGTAAAACGACGCTTTTGCGCTGCGTCGCGCGTCTTGTCGCGGCGCCCCCTCGCGCGATCTTTCTCGACGGACGCCGCGTCGAAAGCTATACGCGCGACGAATTTGCGCGGCGCGTCGCGTATCTTGGACAGCATAGCGGCGCGTACGGCGGCGCGACGGCGCGTCAAGTCGTCCTTCTGGGGCGCCTTCCCCACCTCGGCCCCTTCTCGCTCCTGAGCGCGGAGGATCGCGCCGTCGCCGACGAAGCGCTCGAACGCGTCGACGCGCTCCGATTCGCCGACCGGCGCCTCGAATCCCTCAGCGGCGGGGAACGTCGCCGCGTTCTACTCGCCGCCGCTTTCGCGCAAGACCCCGACCTCCTCATTCTCGACGAACCGACCGCGTTCCTCGACCTCCCCGGTCGCCGCGCGATCGACGACGCTATCGCGCAGTGGCGCCGCGACAAAAAACGAACCGTTCTCGAAACGACGCACGATCTCGACGCTCTCCCGGAGCGCTTCGACCGCGTCCTCGCCCTGCGCGGCGGCGAACTCCTCTACGACGGCGAACCCTCCCGCGTCGCGCAGCCTGAGTTTCTCGACCGACTCTTCGACCTCTCCGCCCCGGCGCCCTCCCCGTCGACGCCGCGTCCGCGCCCCGATTCCGTACTCGGCGAATCCTCGCGCCGGGATTCTCCGCGCCAAGACGCGCCGCGCCCCTCCGCGCCCACCTTAACCAACGCCGCGGCGTTCCAACGCGTCGCGCTCCTCTTCGCCCTACTCCTTCTCGCGCTCCTCGTCCTCCCCCTCCTTGGACGAACCCGCTATCCGTTGTCGACGTGGCTCGACTACCCCGGCGCGGACGCTATCCTTTCCCCTCGAGCCCTCGTCTTCTGGCATGAACGCGTTCCGAAAACATGCCTCGCCGCGCTTGTGGGCGCCGGGCTCTCCCTCGCCGGGCTCCTGACGCAAACCCTTTTCAGGAATCCTCTTGCGACGCCTTACACCCTCGGCGTTTCGAGCGGCGCGGCGTTCGGCGCCATTCTCGCAATCCTCTCTTCCGGCCTACTCGACGCGCTACGCGCCCCCGAGACGCTCCTGGGCGCCCCGCGAATCGTCTGGTGCGCCGCTCTCGGCGCCGCGCTCTCCACCGCTCTCGTCTATCTCCTATCGCGACGCGCGCGCGAGCCGGATCGAACGCTCCTTGCAGGCGTCGCCGTCGGGTTCTTCTTTTCGAGTCTGATCCTGGTCGCGCAAAATTTCGGTTCGTCGACGGAGCTATACCGCGCGATTCGATGGACGACGGGGAGCCTTTCGGCCGCGTCGCCGCGAATTCTCGCAATCGTCGGGGTCGCGCTGTGCGTCGTCGCCGGGGCCGCGCTCCTTCGCGCGAGGCGGCTCGACGCGCTCCTTCTCGGGGACGAGCACGCGTCGACTCTCGGCGTGCGTCCGTCGCGAGAACGCCGCCTCTTCTTCCTACTCGCGTCTCTCCTCGTCGGGGCGATCGTCGCGTATTGCGGACCGATCGGCTTCGTCGGGCTCGCCGTACCTCACGCGGCGCGGCGTCTCTTCGGCGCGGCGATCCTCCCGCTGATCCCCGCGTCCCTTGCGCTAGGCGCGATCTTCCTCGCCGCCGCTCAGACCGTCGCGCGAATCGTCCTCTTCCCCAGCGCGCTCCCCGTGGGCGTCGTCACCGCGCTCGTCGGCGCCCCCCTCTTTCTCGCGATTCTCCTCAAAGAAAATCGCGCCTGAACGCTACGCCCAGACGCGATCCTTTCCTTTCTTACGCTACGTTTCGCGCGTTAGATCGAGACCGTTTCGCCTCCTTGCGGAGACCCCATCGCGCCCCATACTCCGTACGGAGACTTTCCGCTCTGCACGTCCTCGGCGTCGAGATTCCCGCAGTCGATCGTATCGCTGACGAATCGCACCGAACCGTCCGCCATCCCGACGTTCGCGCCCCCGGAATGATAGCTCTGCGCGGACAAAACGCCCCATGACACTTCGTCGGGCCAGAAGGACCACGAGCAGTTGGGGGAGTTCGGGGGAACGGTCGTCGTGAAGTTGACGCTCGGGCCGCGTCCGTCCATCCATACTTGTCCGCGGAAGGTCGCGGTTCCGGCGACGATGCGCGTCGGGTCGTTCGGGTCGATCGCTTCGATCAAGCACGGACCGGGCTTCGCGCGAACGGCTCCCGCGAGAGTCGTCGCCTTGAAGATTCCCCCCTTCACTTTCGTCGAATACGCTTCGTCGCTCGTAAGTTCGCTAATCGCCACCGTTTGGCTCAACCCGTCGGTAACGAAAGAAAAGGGACGCCACGCCAAAGGCGCGAAGAATCCGCGATTCCCCACCTTCTCGATATCGACGCCAGGGTAGCACGTCGCGGCGTTGTTGTGCCATAGGCCGTCGCCGACGCTTAGCGCGATGCTCGTGCGCGCGTAATTCTTATACGAACAGGGTTGAGACGCGTTTCCGTCGGATGGGCACAGGAGCGTGGGAATCGGGGTCGTCATGACGTCGTCGCTCGCGATTTCCCACGGCCACGATCCGTACGGCGCGTTCTTCGCCTGCTCCGAATACGCGTCGTAACGCGCCGTCTGCTCCATGAAGGGCAACATCGCGACGGTCGCGTTCACCCATCCGTTCAATCTCTCCCCCCACCCGAAATTGAGATTCGCGTTGTAAAAATTCATACGCGACGCGGGCGTCACGCCGTTCACGTCGTGGTAGTTGTGAATCGAAATCACGTACTGCTTCAAGTTGTTCGTGCACTGCATCCTTCGCGCGGCCTCCCGCGCCGCTTGAACGGCGGGGAGCAGGAGTCCGATCAAAATACCGATGATGGCGATGACGACGAGAAGTTCCACAAGGGTAAAACCGAAACGGCGTCGTTTTAACATTCCAAGCGTCTCCTTTATTCAAGGGAAGATTAAGAAGTAATAAACAGATGATGAAAGGCCCCTAAAACCTATAAATCAGACACTAATTGTATGAATTGAACCCGCGATTTCAACAGTAGTTAGAGATTAAATACAGCTGTTGCCAGAAAATTTTCTTTTTTTTCTATTCTGCTAAATAAAAAAGGACGCTCCAAGAGAACGTCCTAATAATTCGAATCTATTTCATCTCGCCGACGATTCACGGCTCGGAGCAGAGATTGACGAAGGCTTCGCGAACGCGGATCGCGGCGCCTTGATCGATCAAGAAGACGCGGCGCGTTCCCTGCGCGTCGGGGGTAAAGAGCGTCTTGCCCTTTTCGTCGAAGTCGACGCGTCCGGGATCGGAAAGGGCGAAGTATTCGCGCCCCTCCTCCGGTCGAAGGACGAAGAAGACGCTGGTGAGATCCCACGTCGGACGCGCATGATCGAGCCCTTCGCCGGGAGCGCACGTCCGCGCCCACGCGAGATACGCGTCGCGCAAGATTTCACCGCGCCCTTGGTAGTCGTTCTTCAAACTCACGGGGGACATTCTAATCCGATCGCCGACCTCGGCGCCGCTGAAAACGATTGGAGACGGCCATTCTCGGGCGATCTTCCGCGCCGCAGGGACGTCGTTGGCGATATTCCATTCGCAAATTTCGCCGTAATATCGAGAATCGACGCTCTTGTCGAGGGTGAATCCGCCCCCCATGACGGAGAGGAGCCTGACTTTCTTCGCGACAAGTTCGTCTCCTGGGAGATCGGAAATCGCGTCCGCAGGGGAATCGAGGAGCGCAGCCAGATTCGAGCTGAAGCCGACTTGAACGACGACGACGCTTTTATCTTGGGCGGCGGCGAGGGTTTGGCGCAGGAGTAGGATCGCGTCGGGCGCTTGGAAGCCCTCGGGTACGGGATACTTTTGCGTCTGTTTCGTGATCGGGGAGAGGTAATTGTCGTCGACGCGTCCGCCGACAGAGCCGATCCCTACGGGAATCTCGGGACGCCCGAACTGGGAGTTGATCGCGGCGACAAAGCGCGGCGCTTCGGGGGATCGATTCGTCGTCGTGACGGCGAGGAGTTCGGAAACGCCGCGATCCTGGAAAACGTGAAGAAGGGCGAGCGCGAAAACGTCGTCGATATCGCCGCCGATATCCGTGTCGAAGATCACTTTGACCGGCTCCGTCGTCGAATCGCGGACGTCGAGCAGATCCCCTTCCGCAGCGGCGAGGGACGCGCCGGTCATGAACGCCAGCGCCACGATCGTCAATTTCAAAGTACGCGTCAAATTAAGAATAAGTCGGTTCCGCCGTCTATCGCAAGTCGTTTCACTCGAATAACGCATGATTATCTTTGTCTTTCTTTCGTAAAGAGAGAGAGTTTTTAAAGCGCGCCGTACCAAACCAGAACGCTTATCGTAAATGAAGCCAAAAGGGACGCTCGCAAAGAACGTCCCAAGAAATCGAGAATCAATTAAGCGTTATCGATAAATCACGGTTCGGAGCAAAGATTGACGAACGCTTCGAGGACGCGGATGCGCGACGCTTCGTCGGTCAGGAAGCACTGATGCTTGCCGTTGGGATCGGGGGTGAAGATCGTCTTGCCTTTATCGTCGAAATCGACGGTACCGGGCTCGGAAAGAGTATAATATTCGCGGCCTTCTTCAGGACGAACGACGAAGAAAACGCTGGTGAGATCCCACGTCGGACGGCGATGATTGAATCCTTCGTTGGGAGCGCACGCCTGGGCCCACGCGCCGAACGCGTCGTGGAGGATTTCGTTGCGGCCCTTGTAGTCTTCCTTCAGATTGACGGGGGACATTTTGATGCGGTCTCCGACTTCAAAGCCGCTGAAGACGATCTTGCCGGGCCATTCGCGGACAAGCTTCTGCGCGGCGGGAATATCGTTAATGATGTTCCATTCGCAATGCTCGGCGTAGCTCGCGGCGGTCTGATCGACGACGAAGGCGCCGCCCATGACGGAGACGAGGCGAACTTTCTTGGCGGCGAGTTCCTTGCCGGTCAGGTCGGAGATATCGTCCGCAGGGGCGTCGAGGAGCGCGGCGAGGTTGGAGCTGAAGCCGACTTGGACGATGACGACGCTATTGTCCGGCGCGTCGGCGAGCGCTTTGCGCAAGACTTGAACCGCGTCCTGCTCCTTGTAGCTCGCGGGGACGGGGTACTTTTCGGTCTGCTTGGTGATCGGAGAGAGGTAATTGTCGTCGACGCGTCCGCCGACGGAGCCGAGCCCGACGGGTACGTCGGGACGCCCGAACTGGTTGTTGACCGCGGCGACAAAACGCGGGGCTTCAGGTGAGCGGTTCGTGGTAGTGACGGCGAGGAGTTCGGAGACGCCGCGATCCTGGAAGACGTGGAATAAAGCGAGAGCAAAGGCGTCGTCGATATCGCCGCCAATGTCGGTGTCAAAGATCAATTTAATCGTGTCGTTCTTGGAATCGCGAACGTCGAGAAGGTCTCCTTCGGCGGCGAAGAGCGACGGGGCTGTCATAGCGGCGAGCGCGGCGACGGAGGCGGCGACGGCGCTTTTAAAAGAGCGCGTGAGTTTTTTCATGGAGTTTGCTCCTATCTCGTTAAGGGTTTACGCATACGTCTTCAAACGTCGCGAATATTGTACCCGAAAAGGGAGTAAAATGCAAAATAGATTGTCAGAAAAGGCCGATAGTATTAGGAAAGCCCGAAAAAGGGGCGTCGTCTAGTTGTCGACTTCCTTCTACCAGGTAGAATAATGAACCGACGCGCGAAAAAGTCGCGCCGACAAAGACATAGATCCAATTAGAATTAATGAGGTTTTAGAAAATGAGCGCGCAGCCCGATAATCGTCCTCAGGACGAATTGCCTAAGGATTCGCCTCTAACAGGCGTTTCAGAACCGTTAGAGAACACAATCGACGTCAATGCGGAAGCAGACGCGGCGCGCGCAGACGCGCATCAAACGACGGACGACGCGCCGGAAGACGACCGCCCCTTTGAAATCAACGTTGCGAATCGCATCAAACGTCTTCCCCCCTACCTCTTCGCCGAACTCAACGCGCTGAAATACGCGAAACGCCGCAGCGGCGCGGACGTCGTCGACCTCGGAATGGGAAGCCCCACGGACCCGCCCGATCCTCTCGTCGTCGAAAAACTTACCGAAGCGATTAAGAACCCGAAAGTTCACGGCTACGGGGTCGCGAAGGGGTTGATGAACCTTCGTCGCGACGTCGCGGCGCGGTATTGGAAATATTACGGCGTGCGTCTGAATCCAGAGACGGAAGTGATGACGTCGCTCGGTTCGAAGGACGCGATCAGCCATACGATTCTCGCGCTTTGCGGACCTGGCGATCTTGCGATAGTCCCGTCGCCGTACTTCCCGGCGCACCTCTACGCGGTGATGCTCGCGGGGGGCGAAACGCTCGCGCTCGACGTGCGCAATCCCGAGCGTCTTCTTTCAGAAGTGGCGTACGCGTGCGAACGCTTCTTGCCGCGTCCTAAACTGATGCTGGTGAACTTCCCGCACAACCCTACGGCGACGGTCGTGGAGCGCGACTTCTACGTCGATCTGGTTCGCCTCGCGAAAAAATACGGGTTCATGGTCATGAGCGACCTTGCGTATGCGGATCTGACCTTCGACGGGTACCAGACGCCGAGCTTCCTTTCGGTTCCGGGCGCGCTCGACGTCGGTATCGAAATGACGACGATGTCGAAGAGCTACAGCATGGCGGGATGGCGCATCGGTTTCGCGTGCGGCAATAAGGAAATGGTTCGCGCCCTTGCGACGATCAAGACATATTACGATTACGGCGGGTTCTCGCCCCTTCAAATCGCGGCGATCGCGGCGATTCGCGAACTCGACTCCTACGTCGTAAATCAGGCGAAAGTCTACGAACATCGCCGCGACGTTCTCTGCGACGCCCTCGAACGCATCGGCTGGGAAGTCGTGCGCCCGAAAGCGTCGATGTTCGTCTGGCAGAAGGTTCCTGAGAAGTATCTCAAAGGGTGTACGACGTACGACTTCGCGATGCGGCTCCTGCGCGACGCGAACGTCGTCGTTAGCCCCGGCTCCGCGTTCGGCCCCCTCGGCGAAGGGTATCTCCGACTCGCGGTCGTCGAGAACGAAGAACGCCTCCGCCAGGCGGTGCGCCAGATTCAACACGCCTTGAACGATTGATCCGACGTCATACCATAGCGTTGCGCCCACGCGCGACGCTTTTTTTATGGGAAAAAACTTGAAAACGCCTCCCGAGCGCGTTACAATATCAGACGACTGGGGGGCGTGTCGCTCAACGAGGAAAAAACTATGACGCAAGAAGACGTAAAAGACGAATCCATCAAGAATTACGAACCGATCATCGGCATAACGCAAGGAGACCCTGCGGGAGTAGGCCCCGAGATTATCGCGGGAGCGTGGCGCGACCTTTTCCCCGCGCCTGACGAACCGGGCTCTCTCGCGCTTCCGCCGTCGCGTCCCTTCGTCTTCGGCGACCCCGACGTCATCGCCCAAGGCATTCGCCTGCGCGACGTTCGCGCGCGCGTCGTTCCCGTTCCAGCGGATAAGGTCGCGGAACTCGCGCGGCAATACCCCGAGATCGGCGGGCCCGATATGATCCCCGTCGTACCATGCTGTCAGCCCGAGGTTGCGAACGTCGTCCTTGGTGAGATTTCCCCTGAAGGGGGGGAAGCGGCGTATCGCTCGCTCAACCGCGCGATCGATCTGGCGCTCGCGCATGAGATCGACGCGATCGTCACCGCGCCTCTCCATAAGGAATCCCTCAACCTTGCGGGACGTCATTATCCGGGTCATACGGAGATCTTGGCGGAGCGCTGCGGGGTGAAAGATTTCGGGATGGCGCTCTATTTGGGGCCGTGCCGCGCGCTCGCGTCCCCGACAGGGCTTGGGGTCGTACACGTAACGCTCCATACGTCAATGCGCAACGCGCTCGAAGAAGTGACGCGTCAGAACGTTTTTGAGAAGATCGGGTTGATCCGCCGTTTCATGCGCGCGATCCTCAAGAAGGAACCGAAGATCGGCGTCTGCGCGTTGAACTGCCACTCCGGAGACGGCGGCCTCTTCGGCGACGAAGAGATCACGACGATCGCGCCGGCGATTCGGGACGCGCAGCGCGCGGGGGCGGTCGTCGCGGGCCCCTTCCCTGCGGACACGCTCTTTTTGGACGCGAAGAACGGTCGCTTCGACGGAATCGTGGCGATCTATCACGACCAAGGTCATATCGCCGTCAAGATGCTCGACATGTTCGGGGCGGTGAACGTCGCGTTAGGTCTGCCGATCATTCGCACGAGCGTCGCGCACGGCACGGCGTTCAATATAGCGGGCAAAGGAATCGCGAAGACGACAAGTCTCATCGAAGCGACGCGGATTGCGACGCTCTTTGCGGAGCAGGGTCTGACGCCCTGATTCGAGCGCCTTTCCCTCCCCAACGACAGTAGAACCACGCGTAGAACGTATTGCGACGTAATGTGGCGACGCGTCGCGCGACAACGTGAAAGGATCGCTATGAGCCAGGAACAAGAACGAGACTTCACCACGAAAGAAACTTCGACGGGAATAGTGATCACGGGAATGACGGATTCTCTCCGCGCGCGAGTTCAACTCGGCGGGGAGTTGACGATCCCCAGTTCCCTGCGCGGCCGCCCTGTCGTGAGAATTGGCGAAAAGGCGTTTCGCAACCTCTCCACGGTCGCGAACGTCGTGATTCCCGAAGGGGTCGTCAGCATCGGTCGGAGCGCGTTCAAAGGAAGCGCGTCTCTCAAAAGCGTTTCGCTACCCTCGACGCTCAAAGATATCGAATATCGCGCGTTTAAAGAATGTTCCGGACTCGAAACGCTCGAGCTTCCCGACTCCCTCGAACGAATCGACTCGAGCGCGTTCAAGAAATGTTATCTTCTCGAAAGCGTCAAGTTCGGGTCGGGACTGCGCGAAATCGGCGATTCCGCCTTCAAAGGATGCTTTTCGCTGCGCAACGTCGAGATTCCCTCCTCCGTCGTCTTCCTTGGGGACGGCGTCTTCGCGGAATGTGAAGCGCTCGAATCGGCGACGCTGATCTGCAACGCCCAAACGATCGGCGTCGGCCTCTTCTACGGCTGCGGGGCGCTCCGCAGCGCGACGCTTCCTCCGAATCTTGAAGAGCTCCCGGAAGGAACGTTCAAGGGTTGCGCGTCTCTTCGAAGCGCGCAACTTCCGCCAAAAGTTGAACGCATCGGCAAAAACGCGTTCTTAGGCTGCGCGGCGCTTCATAAGGTTGAACTCTCACCGAAGATCGTCGATATCGACGAAGGAGCCTTCTCCGAAAGCGGACTCAAGCATGCTGTTCTCCCCGAAGGATTGACGCGCTTGAGCGAATCCCTCTTCAAGAGATGCGCGCGACTCGAAAGCGTCGCGCTCCCGTCGAAACTCGTCAAAATCGAAAGTTCCGCGCTCCAATACTGTTCCCGCCTGACGACCCTCATTCTCCCTTCTGAGGTCAAACTGATCGGCGACGACGCGCTCCACGGATGCGAATCCCTCAAGAGCGTCTCCCTTCCTGAAGGACTGATGAGGATAGGTCGCGGCGCATTCCAAGGTTGCTCGTCCCTCCCGGCGATTCATATTCCCGAGAGCGTGGTGCGAATCGGCGCGTTCGCGTTCGCGCATTGCACGGCGCTCTGCGGCGAAGACGACGGAATCATGGCTCTCCCCCCTTCTCTCGTCGAACTTGGGTACGGGGCCTTCGGCGGGTGCTCTTCGATTTCCGGGTTCTACATCAGCGCGAAGAACGAAACGTATCGAGTCGTGAACGACGCGCTCATGACGAAATCGGGAACGCTCGTGAGTTACCCTTCGGGACGGCAAACGCGCGCGTTCGACATTCCCCCCGAGACTACGGAGATCGGGCAATACGCTTTCGTCGACAGCGGTCGTCTCAACGCGGTTTCGATCCCCTCGGGGGTTCGCGCGATCGGCGAATACGCGTTCTGGGGGCGGTCGGGTATCAGATCGATCGAAGTTCCGCCGTCGGTCGAATCGATCGGCGAAAACGCGTTTCGCGGTAAAATCACGCTCCTCGTCAAGAAGGGGAGTTACGCGGAGTCGTGGGCGCAGGAGAATCTTCATTCCCACGAATCCGCCTGAGAAATAGGCGACGGAAGGGGCGCGACGTTCCCTTCCGTTTTTTTTGGTCAGAGAAATAGCTCGATGATAAAGACGACGGCGAAACAGGCGACGACGGCATGGAAGAGCTTTCCGCCGAACCACGCGACGAGGACGCCGACGGCGAGCGCCGCGAGCCCCGACCAGGGAGTCTGCGTCGCGTAAACGATCGCCGGGCACGTCATCACGGAAAGGGTGACGTACGGCGTGTAGTAGAGGAAGGATCGCACGAAACGATTCTTGATCGGTCGACGAATCAGCGTCAGGGGCAGGACGCGCAGCAGGTAGGTGAAGAGCCCCATCAGGAAGACGGAAAGATAGACGTGTTCTTGAGTCATGAGACGCTCTCCTCCTTCTTCCGAACGTCTTCCCCGTCCTCGTCGGGAACGGGACGCGCGATCGCGGCGATCGTCGCGATCACGACCGTCAACGCAACGACGCGCGTTCCCGCGTCGAGCGCGTTCAAGCCGGGAACATACTCCGCCGCGAACCCCGCGAGCATCGACGCGGGAACGACGACGCGCAGAACCCGATTCGACCGCGCGGGGGGTATGACGATCGCGATAAACATGGCGAAGAGGGTGACGCTGAAGGCGCTAACCCATCGGATCGGGAGCGCGTTTCCTGCGATCACCCCGAGCGACGTTCCCAAAATCCACGGCGGAAGCGCGGTGACGTAAACGCCGTAGACGAAACGCGGATTGACGAATCCGGGCCGCGCGATCGTGACGCCGAAGATTTCGTCGGAGAGGCCGTAGGCGATCATGGCGCGGTGAATGAAGGGGAGCTTCTCGTGAGCGCGTTGACTCAAGGCGCATGACATGAGGAGATAACGAGCGTTGGCGATGATCGTCGCCAAGATCAACGCCCAAAACGCGGCGTTTGCGCCGATCGAGGTAAAGCCTGCGTATTCTCCCGCAGAGGCGAGGCATAGGGCGCTCGCCAATCCTCCCTGCGCCGCGTCGAGCCCGGCGTTGCGCGCGGCGACGCCCAGGGCGAAGGAGACGGCGAAATACCCCGCGCCGATCGGGGCTCCGGCGCGAATTCCCTCGCGGAACGCGCGGCGATTCTCCGGATTCGCGCTCGAATATTCGGAAGACACGACTATTCCTCCTCTTGCGCGGCCTCTTCCCGCTCGGCGGCGTTCTCGGCGTCCTTGACCTTCGGCGGTCGGTTCTCTCCCGAGATAATCGGGATCGCGTCGACGGCGGGATCTTCTTTAATCGGTACGACGACGCTACCCGCGCCGAGATAGATTCGCGCGGTCGGGCCGCCGGGAACGGCGGAGAACTTCTCACGGTTGCTGAATCGCAGCGCAAGAGCGCACGCGGTCATGATGTAACGCTGAAGCTCCTCCGAGACGACGCCGGACGCGGAGCCGTACTCCGGAGCGTCGTCGCAAACGAGGAGCGCCGACGCTCCCATGTAGTTCTCGGGGAAGATCAGCGCGCAGTTCGAACGCGCGGGGTCGGCGAAGAGCTTGTCGATCATCTTGCAATCGGCGGCGTTTCGGGCGACGACGACGTAGGCGTTTTCGTCGATTCTCATGCGGCGTCCGCAGAAGAGGACGCGCGCGTCCCAAAGCGTCGGATTCGGCTTATGGCGGAGCATGTCGCGCACGCGCGGCGCGAAAGAGCCTTCGCATAGGGCACATCCGCTCGACGGCTGGGGAATGTGCTTGAGTCCGAACTTTTGACGCGCGTACGCGATGAGTTTGATGCGGCTTCTTCCGGAAAAGGCGCGCTGCGCTTCGCGATCGACGACGCCGTCCTTCTCGACGTCGGTAATCGGGAGCAACTTCGCGCAAAGAGGGCGCAGGAGCTTGCCGCCGAGCCCCGATTCGCGATTGAGGAGCGTTAGCTGATGAACCTTCTGGCTATTGGGGCGCTGTCCGGCGATTTCCCCCGTCGCGACAAATTCGGCGCCGATCTCTTCCATAAGCTTCTTCGCTTCGCGGAGCATATGCGCGCGACAGTCCAAGCACGGGTTGACGTTCGAGCCGTATCCCCAGCGCGGATGGGCGAGCATGTCGACGTACTCTTGTCCGAAGGATCGGATCACGAGATCGATTCCGATCTGTTCGGCGCATTTCTTCGCTTCTTTCGAGCAGTCGTGAAAAGGAGTAATCATGTTGAGTCCGACAACTTCGAACCCCTGATCTTTAAGCATGCAAGCGGCCAAAATGCTGTCTAAGCCGCCCGAAAAAAGAACGATCGCTTTCATAAAACAAGACTCCCAGCCATGACGAGGGACATACGCCCGGAATAAGACGGATTAGGGGAGATGAAAGATCGCCCCCAGGATATAAAAAAAGCCGCCCCAACAGAAAAGGACGGCTTTAAGCCAGCGGGGAGAATCGAACTCCCAACCTTCGCATTACGAATGCGACGCTCTGCCAGTTGAGCTACGCGGGCATATATTAAACGGTACAAACGACCCATAAAAGAGCCAGCGGGGAGAATCGAACTCCCAACCTTCGCATTACGAATGCGACGCTCTGCCAGTTGAGCTACGCGGGCTTCAAGCCACCGCAAAAACATTGACGTTTTCATCGGTAAACCTACACCATTCTAGGCGATTACGGCGACGCGTCAAGGAGCGTCCCCAAAAAATATTAGGAAATTCTATTAAGAAGGCTCCACAAAAGGATCGCGCCAAGCTCCGCCCCCGCGCCTAACGCGAGCGCCTTACGACGCGTTCGCTCCCAAAAATCCGCTAGAGCAAGTCGACACGCCGTCTCCGTCGCGCTCGGCGGCGTCCCGCGCGTCTCCTCAAGCTCCGCCTCCACGAAGTCGTGAAACTCTGGATCGTCCGAAAGCGCGTCCGTCGTCGGAGACTTCAAACTCCGCGCCTTCTCCGAAAAACGCGTCCCTCCTCGCGACAAGATACCTTCAGCCTTAAATATAAGCCCAAACGCCAGCCCCGCAACCCCCAGGAACAAACACGACGACAAAGGGCCGCGCGTTCCCCACGCGCACGTCGCCATATAGATCGTCCAACCCGCCGCAAGAAAAGCCCCTAAACAGAAACGCTGCGCGCTACGCTGCGCGCCGCTCAAAAGCATGTGCCCGCAAAATCCTACGAATAGAAGCGTCGAAACGCACTGCAAAAAACGCGATCCCCAGACCGTCCCGTCTGCGCCAAACGCCGCGTCCCAATATGTTGGCGTCGACGCCCAACCGAGCGCGATCCCGCTTGCGAAAAGACCCGCCCCGCGCAGCGCCGCGTTCTTATACGCAGCCCCATACCAATACAAGAAAAACGCGACTATTCCCAACGTCGGAGCCGACGCCGCCAACGTGATCCAAGCCCCGCTATACGACAATATCGTCCAACAGCAAAGCGCCCCGAAAAGCGTCGCAACCGATCGGCTCGACAAACGCCACGCGCGAAACGCCCCCGCCGCGCAAATGAAGAGCGCCGCTATCGTCGCTAACCTACTCTCCGACGTCGTCTCCCAAACGAGCGCGAGAAACCCCGTTAAATAGCATACGCCGCGCGTTCTCAAGACGCACGCGAAGAATAAAGAGGCGAGCGTCCACGGTTCGAGCGCAGCGAGGAACGAGTCTCCAAAGGCGCTCCAAAACTCCTCTGAGCCAAGCGTTAAGGACGCGTCGGTCGCGACAAAGGCGAGCGCGGGGCCAAAAAAGAGTTGTGAAATCGCGAAGAAGAGTCGCGCCCGCGGCTCTCTTTCCCGCGCCTTTATCGCGATCGTCAGAGGAGCGGCGACGATCGCAAGCGCCAAGATCGCGCGGAAAATGGACGACGCGTTCGGAAGCGTCGCCGAAAAGGCGAGTATCGCCGCGCACGTTAGCGCCAAGTATCCGAGCGCCGCAATAACGGCAAAAGACCATGCGCGGCGCGCGGCGTCAACCTCGAGGCGCGTCGACTTCGCGTCCAATTCTGACGTCGCCTCGACTCGCAAAGCGGCGGGCTTCGCGCGTCCGTCAAGAGGATGTATTCCTTCGTCGTTATCGAAGTCGAGACCGTCGCCTATATAGTCGTCATGCCCGTGCATTTCTGACTCCTCGAATCTAAATAGATCAGAAATTTTTGATTTGGTCTACGCGACGGAAGAATAGCTCGCCGCTCGCCCCTATTATAAATTCGACGCGTTATTAAAAAAGCCGGTTCCCCTGAAAAGCGGAGAACCGGCGCAGCGCGCGGGGAATCGAAACCGCGTCGCTGGGATAATATTTCCTTACGTCAGAATCCGAAGAGGAGGCTGAAGCTTCCGATGTGATTCGTCTGACGTCTGTTGAAGAGGCAGTCGTAATCGACGGAGCACGCCAACATTCCCAAGAGGGAGAGTCGCAGCCCGGCGCCTCCCCAGAAAGTATCGCTTCCGCCCCCTTCGCCGACAAAGTACGGCGACGCGGGGGAGAACGTCCCCGGCACGCGTCCGTAGCTGAAAGTGCGCATCGATTCGGTCTTGTCGCGCAACTCCGTCGTCCACGCCATTCGACCTTGCAGCGTAAAGGAATCAAGCCCCGCAAGGTTCAGATCGATACGCGACCCGAGCGTGAGTTTGCACGAATTGTATTTGTCCTTTCCGCTCTCGCGACTCCAAGTCTGCGCGTCGAATCCTTCGTGTCGCACGTTCGAATAATGATACGAACCAAAAGGCTTTAACACGAACATTCCGGCGCCCATCATCTCGTACCCTGTCTCAAAGTATCCCGAAGACTGCGTCCCGTCGAAAGATCGACGTCCGCCGCTTCCCTTCGTCGCGTACTTGTCGGCCCCGTAGAGCCCGGCTAAGGCGAAGTAAAATCCGCCCGAGTTCAAATACAAGGACGCGCCTCCCGAATTGTCTTTCTGCTCGACGCGCCCCGGCGTGAAGAACTCACGGTCGCGATGATAGTTGTAGAACCCCGAGAGGGTCGCGGCGCCGAGGGGCAGATTGAGCCCGACCGACGCGCCGGTGTAATTCCCCTGAACTTCTCGATTTCCCCAACCGTTGGGTTCGATCTCGCCGCTTCCCGAATACATATTTCCCCAGACCTGAATAGTCTTCAAGGAAGGCAAATTGACGGATCCGCGAACGACGACGTCTTGAGCTCCGAGCGCCGCATACGCGGCCTCGCCGTCAAGAGTCTTCGGGGCGCCGCTAAGAAAACGGTCGCCGAGCGCGTCGAGAAAGGAAGCGTTTGTCGCGTCGTAGGCTTCGACGTCGAATACCGAATCGGCGTCAAAAGAGAAAGGGACGAGGCGATCTTCGCGAAATTCTCCGAGACACTCGAGGACGCCGGAATCCGCGCGCGCCGATCCGAGAGCCGCGCACGCGCAGAAGAAGACGGCGCAAAGCGAAAAAATCAGTCGCATTGAGTTGGACGTCATGAAAATCTCCCGGCGCGTCGAGTTGCAACGACGTTTTGACGCCGTCTAATCGTAAAAAAATATGGAAAAGAAACGTCCCTACAAGACGTTCTACTATAATTATCGGCATATTCCGCAAAAAACTTAAAACAAACCGTTAAATTTAATCAATCCATATTTGAAAAATTGTTGCGTTCCTATATACTGGAGAGATTAAAATAATAGGCGAATGGTTTTTCCGGTATGAGGAGAAACCGAGACGTTTATGAGATTGGCGCGAATAAAAGCGTCGGTCGGTATTTATCCGAAAAATTTGCGCGTGGCGCTAATGGTTCCGCGCGCAGAGCTGTAGTACGCGTTAGGATCAGTAATTCCAATGGCTAAGCATAATCCCTTTAGTATTTTCCGCCGCAACCAACGCGCGTGGATGGCGGGTCTAACCCTCTTTACGATGTTCTCCTTCATCGCGCTCGGTTCGATGCTGCAGTGCGTAGGTTCCAAAAATGAAGGCGGACCGCGTTACACGGGCAAAGTGGCCTCCACGCAGAAGTTTGGCGAACTCGATTACAATGAATTCCTAGTTTTACGTCAAGACGCGTACCGTCTTAGCCTATTCCTTGAGTCAGTCGCTCGAGCAGCGCAGGAACTTCAGGCGCAGCCTTCCGACGCGTTGACGACGCTCAGCATGGAAATGAACATCGCGAAATCAAACGCGGACGCGCTCGTCGATCGTTGGCTTATCGGCAAATTCGCGGCGGCGGAAAAGATGCAGCCTAGCAATGCGGCGGCGATCGAATATCTCAAGCTTCTCACAACGGTCGTTCGTTATAACGCGGATCAGACGCAAGAAATCGGTTCCCTTCCAGCGGACGCGCTCCAGTACTGCATGCGCAGCGCGGGTTACACCGACACGACGCTCGTCGACGCGCTCAAATCGCAGATCGCTTTCGATCGCTATATTCGCAAGGCCGACGCCGGTCGCCGTATGGATCCCTGGTACAACCAGTCGAGCCTCGCGCAGATCGCTTACGGTCACGGCGAACCCCTTTCGACGCCCGCCGACGCTCTTGAAGCGTACGACGCGTTGAATCGCCAGGCGAAGGCGAAGGTCGCCGTCTTCAAGGCGAGCGATTACGTCGCCGAAGTCGCCGATCCTAGCGAAGCGAAACTTCAGGCGCTCTACGAACAATACAAAGACGTCGTCTTCCACGCCGATTCCGATCGTCCCGGCTTCACTCAGCCGACCAAGATCGCGCTCGAAATTGTCCGCGCCGAATTGACCGACGAAGTCCTCGACGCGATCCCGATGGAAGACGTCCGGAAGTACTACGAAGAACATAAGGAAGAATTCCGGATTCCGAAACGCACGACGGCGCCCGCCGCTCCTGAGTCCCCGCTTCCTGAAGTCGAGACGCTCTCTATTCCTGAAGACGCGCTGAACGCGATCGCCACGCCTGCTGAAGAAGCCGCCGCGCCTGCTGAAGAAGCCCCCGCGCCCGCCGAAGAAGCCGCCACGCCCGCTGAAGAAGCCCCCGCGCCTGCTGAAGAAGCCCCCGCGCCTGCTGAAGAAGCCCCCGCGCCTGCTGAAGAAGCCGCTTACATAACCTCCGCAACTCAGAATCTATACGCTCAGGAAGCGGAAACAGAAGCCGCTCCTGCTGAAGAAGCCGCTCCTGCCGAAGAAGTTGAATACGACTATATGGATTTCGAAAACGTCGAGTTAATCATTCGTCGTCGTATCGCAGCGGAACGTCTCAACGCGAAGATGGCTGAAATCAACGGCAAACTCCAAGACTACTATCGCGCGACGATCTCCGCTAAGGAGACTCAGGAGCCGCAAAAGGTCAACCTCAAAGCGCTCGCCGAAGAAAACGGTCTCCAGTACCTCGTGACGAATCTTCCCGACGGCGAAAGTTCCGTTCCCGTGATGATCTCTCAGGACGAAGCGAGCATAATGGCCATTCTTCCCGAGTCTGAATTGCAGACGCTCTACGAATCGGCGCCTCTTCCTTACGCGCCGCGTCGCGTCGGCAATTACGATCCCGCCGATCCTATGTCGCAGTACCGTATTCCCGACGAATTCTACGTCTATCGCGCGATCGACGTGAAAGCGCAGTATCGTCCGGAGTTTGAAGAAGCGCGCGACACGGTTCTTGAGACGTACAAGCTCCTTGAAGGGGCGAAGATCGCCGAGAAGAAGGCGCAAGAGTTCTACGCTCAGGCGTCGGCGGAAGGCGCTGACTTCGATAAACTTGCCGCCGACTCTAAAGCGCAAGTCGTCGAAACGGAGAAATTCTCCTGGTTCAAGCCGTCGTACTCCGCTTACGGCGCGTCTGCGGAACCCTCCGAAATCCGTGAAGCGGGCGTCGAAGCCGGTCAAGCGGATCGCGATAACAAAGCTATCGTCGCTCCGGGTTGGGACTTCTACGAAACTCTCTTCGGCCTTGACCTCAACGGCGTCGGAATCTGCCGCAACCAATCGAAAGATCGTTCCTTCGTTCTGAAGGTCGTCGAAAAAGACGGCGACGAGTTGATCTCCGACTCCTTCGATCAGATTGCGACGGATCAGTCCGCGTCTTACGTCCAGATGATGATGCGTCGCGCGCGCGTCGAAAAGTTCCATGAAGACTTCATGAAGGAACTTCGCGACGACAGCGGCTTCAACTGGCTCTGGATTCCCCAAGTCGAGGAAGGTCGCTGATCTATAGCGCGCGTCCTTCTCGACGCGCTCTGATACGCGTAATGCAACTTGACGTCGAGGTAGCCCGCGCCGCGCGGTTCCTCGGCGTCTTTTTTCATCCAATGCGGAGGTATTCGTATGTCATCCCTCAGGGGCAAACGGCGCCGCGCCATGAAGATAGCGGCGCGCGCGGCGATCCTAGCGCGTCGCGAACCGCGACTCCAAGGCAAAAAAAGGCGCACCGTCGCTCTCTACGCCATCTCTCAGTCGCGTCCCCTCCTTGAAAAGATCGCGCGTCATCTCTTCCTTGTCCTGCGACACAAAACCTACGTCTTCTTATACTGCGCCTACGCCGGTCATCCGATTCGCGGATTCATGCACGATTGGTCGAAGTTCTCACCTGTCGAGTTCTCCGAATCCGTCAAATATTTTAACGGTCACTCCTCCCCCGTGGGGCTATGTCGTATGGTCGAAGGATGTAGTCGCGGGTGGATTCACCATAAAGGTCGGAATCAACATCATTACGAATACTGGCAAGACGTGGTGGAGCCCGACGGAACGATCTGCGCCGTTCAATACGCGTTTCGTCCCGTGCCGATGCCCTTCGAATGCGCCGTGGAAATGACGTGCGACACGATAGCGGCGTCGCGCGCCTATAACGGGGCGAACTTCAGTTACGACAAACTCATGCAGTGGTGGCGCAACAGCCATCGGTTCCCTGTGAATATGCACCCGAAGACGGAGCGTTACTGCAACCTCATCTATGCTGAGTTACAACGCGAAGGCACGTGCCGTCCTTTACGACGCGCGCGGGAATTCTACGATCAAGCGATGCGCGGCGAATGACCGCGACCGCGGAGCTCCGCGCCCCCGCGTCGACTTTCACGCGCCTAAAATGATCCTAAGTCGCCGGTATGAAAGGATTTTTTTCATATCGGCGCCGCGTCTTAATTCATAAGTATAACGAAAAATATATTTCTCGCGATGTTAGACATAATCGTCTAAATTTCTCAAAGAAAGGCCTCTCAAAGGCCTGTTGCGTTTTTTTCGTTCATATTATAATTAAAACTATTAACGAAGTTTCATTGAAGCCGCTCATCTGTTGAACGACTTTTATTATTAGATAAGGGCAATGCATTGAATAAGAAACAAGAAGTCTGGTATGCGCACGGTTTGCGCTTCGGTTGCGTCAACTGCGGCAAATGTTGTAGCGGAGCTCCCGGTTACGTTTGGGTCACGCCGAAAGAAATCGAAAAAATGGCGTGGGATCTCGGAATTTCAAAAGTCGACTTTGAGTTAAAATTCGTCCGCGCGGTCGGCAATAAGCTCAGCATCCGCGAGCACTCGAACGGCGACTGCGTCTTTTTGGATCGCGACACGCGCAAGTGTATGCTCTATAACTCTCGGCCAACGCAGTGCCGGACGTGGCCTTTCTGGGATGAAAACCTCCAGTCGCGCCAGGCGTGGCGTCAAACGGCGCGCAGTTGCAAAGGTTGCGACACACTCGACGGACGCTTGTATTCCTTCGAAGAGATCGAAGAAAATCGAAAACAGAAGTTTTGATCGTTGTCGCTTCGCGCATAAAAAAAGGGACGTCGTTCGCGCCCCTTTATTTTTCTTGGAGGAACGCCGACCGAAATCAGCGCCCTTTTCTTTCTTTCATTCTTCTTCCGTATAATCTTCGAAGATTGCTTCCCACTTATTGCGCTTCGTCGGAAGTTCCTTCATTCTCTTGTCGACAAATTGGACGACCGTCGGAATCACGTTGAAGGTCTGGAGTTTCGTCAACTCGGAACCTTGACGATCCGTGTTGAAGTTGAAACACATGACGGTCTTCTCGTGAGGCTTGAGCTCAGCCTCCTGCTTTCCGCCCACCTTCTCCTGAAGGAGCGTCGCGGAGCCGAGCTTCTCCTTATTGAATCCGCCGACGAAGATCACGGCGCCGAAGAGTTTTCCCTTGGCGAGTTTGCGCAACGCTTCCATCGACTTGAGGCAGTCGTACTTCGGCTTTTCGTCGACGTCTTCGTCGGCCTTCTTACTTCGCGACCTCTTCGCCTCCACCGCGTCTGGAGAGAAGAGAACGAGACCGACGACGTTTTGATAGCCTTCGCCGCGCCCCGACCAGTCGTTCTTCGCCCACGCGCACGCCAGCGCCGAGCTGAACTCCGACCCTACGATAATCGTCTTCTTCATATTGCACATTCCCCTGTCGTGGAGGTAGACGAGGAAGTTGAACCAAAGCTGACGGTCGATATCGATCATCGCGTAGACGTCGTCGTTCGACACGACGGAAAGATCAGGTTTCTGCTCTTTCTTCGCGTCGTTCGGGGGATTGTTGTTGCGCAACCCCATGTTGAAATTGGAGCCTTCGCTCTTTCCGCGTCCTCGCAGATCGACGCATAGAACGGCGTAGCCCGCAGTCGCGAGCGCCTTGCAGAGATCGGCGTAATTTTCTTGCGTCTCGGTGAGAGACGGAAGGACGATCACGACGGGCGTATCCTTGTCCGCCTTCCCCTTGTAGTAGGTTCCCTGAAGCTTCTTGCCGTCGCTCGTTCTGAAATCGTTCTGATTCAAAACGATCGGGGTCGTCTGTCCGCCCGATTTGAGCGCTTTTTCGAGGTCAACGACCTTCTCTTCTTGCTTCTTTCCCTTGTCGTCCTGCTTTTGATCTTGCGGTTGCATCGGATTTTGATCTCCGCCAGGCGCGCCTTGAGGAGCGGGAGCGCCAGGGCCCCACTGTCCTTCTTGGGGTGGGGCGGCGTCCAAACCGCCGCGACGACTCGGGGGCTGCGCGTTCGCTTGATCCGCGCATAGCGACATGAACGAAAAGAGAAGGACGCACGCCGTCAATCGCCATGACGCGCGGGCCCAGGTGATTTTTCTGAACGCATATGTCATCGTGTTTCGTCCTTTATGATAGGAGAAGGTCGTATTTGCGGTTCTCAATCGCGGACGGCAAGGCAAACCGGCTTGCCGATATAAGGAATGGTCGCGAGTTCGTCGAGCGCCTCCTGCAAGGCGGCGGCGGGCGCTTCGTACGTCATGAGGATGATCGTCACGAGTTTGTCGTCCATATTCTCTTTCGGATGCTGGAGCATCGCGGCGATGGAGACTCCTCGTTTTCCAAGCGCGGCGGAGATTTCCGCCAAGACGCCGGGTCGATCTTCGACGTTGAATCGAATGTACGCGCGGCTCGTGATCTCCTTCGCGTCGAGTATCGGCACGCCTTCACGCTCGTCGCTCCACAAGCGGAGAGAATCGAAGGTGATCTTCGTCCTGCCAAGCGCGCAGTCGATCACGTCGCTGCAAACCGCGGACGCGGTCGGATCCTGACCCGCGCCCCAACCCTGATAAAAGACGGGGCCTACGGAGTCGCCGACGATACGAATCGCGTTGAAGGCGTTGGTGACCATCGCGAGGTTTGAGTTTTCAGGCACCAAGGTAGGAGCGACTTTGAGAACGAGTCCTTTTTCCGCGCGTTCGGCGATCGCAAGGAGTCGGATCTTGCGCCCCAACTCGCGCGCAAAGGTCACGTCGATCGCGTCGACGACGTCGACCCCGACGCGCGGAATCGTCTGCCAGTCGACTTTGACGCCAAAAGCCAGCTGCGCGAGGATCGCAAGCTTCTGCGTCGAGTCGGAACCGTCGACGTCGAGGGTCGGGTTCGCTTCCGCAAAGCCGAGTCGTTGCGCCTCCTTGAGCGCGTCGGCGTAGGGGGCGTTCTTCGACTCCATCTCTGAAAGGATGAAGTTGCACGTGCCGTTGCAGATCGCTTGAATCGACTCGATGCGATTCGCTTGCAACGACGTCTGAATCGACGCCAAGACGGGAATACCGCCGCCGACGGACGCTTCGAATCCGATCGTGACGCCCTTCTCGCGCGCCTTCTCGAAGAGCTCTTCCCCGCATTTCGCTAT
Organism: Planctomycetaceae bacterium; assembly: GCA_004556055.1. Lineage (GTDB taxonomy): Bacteria > Planctomycetota > Planctomycetia > Pirellulales > Thermoguttaceae > RUG369. The sequence continues at coordinate 12,314 of SFIW01000019.1, read as the reverse complement.
AAGCGCCTTATTCGCCGTCACGACGTTCTTGCCTTTGTCGAGCGCCATAAGGACGAAATCGCGCGCCACCGTCGTGCCGCCGATAAGCTCCACGACGATCGAAATCTCCGGATCGTCCATGATCTCCGCCACGTTGTCCGTCAACATTCCTTCGGGAAGTCCCAAACCGCGATCATTCGACGTGTTCCTGTCGCAAATCTTGACAAGCTCGATCTTTTTTCCGACCGCGCGCTCAATCATCTCCTGTTTTCTCGTGAGGATTTTCGCAACCCCCGTCCCGATCGTACCTAACCCCAGGAGCCCAACTTTTACCGATTTCATAAACGACCTTCGTTTCGTTAAATCTGACGCGAGATTTCTTGAAGCCGCGGCGCGACTTCTTGACCATGATTTATTCTGTTATATGATTAAAACCAGAGTCGAAACGCGAGTTGCGCGTCTCGACCCTTCATTATATCAACTTTTGCGCGTCGACGATATAGCGTCATTGGAAAAAACGCGAAACAAGCGCGCGAAATTCTCCTTTCCAAAGTAAGGAACAGTCTCGTGTCCGCCTCGACAACCCCCTCGCCGTCGACTCCCCCTCAATTTTTGTATCTGACCTGCCAACGCGGGGCGGAGCCGGCGCTCAAGAAGGAGATGGCGCGTCGGCGTCCGAATTATCGCTTCTCATATTCGCGGCCTGGTTTTTTGACGTTCCGCGCCCCGGCGTCGGAGTCGGCGGAAAAGCGTCTCGCGATCGATATTCCGACGCTTCGTCTCGTTTTCGCGCGTTCTTGCGCTCATTCCCTCGGTCGAGTCAGCGCGCGCGAATGTGCGGACGCCGCGGGCAGTTTCGATCGCGCGGAAGGTCTTCGACGCGTTTGGGAGCTCGCGGAGAGCGAATTTGGCGCGAATTCTCGCGGCGCGCTCGACGCTAGCCGCGCGGGTCGCGAATTTCCGTCTCTCGCGCGCGTTCACGTCTGGGAACGCGATCGCTTCAACGTCGGCGTTCGCGGGTTCGAACCGGGTTTGACCCCCGCGGCTTACGCGCTGCACGCGGAGCTTATGGCGGCGGCTCCGGGAGCTTTTCGCGCGACGCTTGGCCCCGACGCGCGACGACTTGACGCGCCCGGCGAACTGGGAGAAGTCGTTCTCGACGTCGTTATGGTCGAAGAAGACGAATGGCACGTCGGTTTTCATCGCGTCTCCGACCCTCATTCGCGCTATCCCGGCGGGCTCTTTCCCCTCGCTCTTCCGACGGACGCGGCGTCGCGCGCATTCCTCAAGTTCGAAGAAGGATTGCGATGGGCGCAGTTCCCCATCGGCGTGGGTTCGCGCTGCGTCGATATCGGCTCGGCCCCCGGCGGCGGCTCTCAAGCGCTCCTCGCGCGCGGGGCTTTCGTTCTCGGAGTCGATCCTGCGGAGATGGATCCGCGCGTCCTCGCCAATCCGAATTTCACGCACCTGCGCGGTAAGATCAACCAACTCAAGCGGAAACTCTTCCGGAAATCGCGTTGGTTCCTCACCGATATGAACGTCGCGCCGAGTTACACGCTCGACGCGCTCGAAGAGATCGTCCTGAGAGAGGAAGTCGCGGCGCGAGGGCTCCTCTTCACGTTAAAATTCTTCGAATGGAAACTTGCGGACGAACTCCCGGAATACTTGAGTCGTATCAAATCCTGGGGCTTCAACCACGTGAAAGCGCGGCAATTGCAGTATAATCGTCAAGAAATTATGGTCGCGGCGCTAAAAAAACCGTTCCGAAAGTGATTCGAGCGACGTCTTTTTTATCTTTTTATCCTATAATAATAGTAATGGGTCTTTTGCGTCTCGACGCGACGGCGTAAAAGGGTATAATAGCCAGAATATTGATGTATGAGGAGCGTTTCAAGCGCTTCGTAGCACGGTTAAGAGAAGAATTAGCGGAGCTCTCTAACATGACCCCAATGAAAATTTTTTCGGGTACGGCCAATCGCCCTTTAAGTGAAAAGATTTGCGAGTATCTCGGCGAGCCCTTGGGCAATATGACCGTAGAAAAGTTTCCCGACGGCGAATCGTTCTGTCGAATCGAAGAAGACGTTCGCGGCAAAGACGTCTTTATCATTCAGCCGACGTGCCGTCCGGTAAACGACACGCTCATGGAGCTTCTCGTAATGATCGACTGTTGCCGCCGCGCAAGCGCAGACCGTATTACGGCGGTCATTCCCTATTTCGGATACGCGCGTCAGGATCGCAAAGACGAAGGACGCGTCCCGATTTCTGCGAAACTTTGCGCCAACCTTCTCGAATGCGCGGGGGCTAACCGCGTCGTCGCCCTTGATCTCCATTCCGCTCAAATTCAAGGATTCTTCGACATCCCCCTCGATCATTTGTCGGCTTCCCCCGTCATTGACGAATACATCAACACCCTTGGCTATTCCCCCGAGGAAGTCGTAGTGGTCAGTCCTGACGCGGGAAGTATCAAGCGGGCGACGAAACACGTTTCCGCAGTCGGCGGCAGCCTTGCGATTATCGACAAGCGTCGTCACAGCGGTTCAGAAGTCGAGCAAGCGCACATCATCGGCGGTCCGATCGAAGGTCGCGTCGCGTTCCTCTTCGACGACATGATTAGCACCGGGGGTTCGATCTGCGGCGCGGCGAAAGTCGTCAAAGAAATGGGAGCCAAGAAAGTCTACGTCGCCGCCTCCCACGGGGTTCTCTGCGGTCCCGCGATCGAACGTCTCGAAGCCGCGCCGATCGACGAAGTCGTTCTCTCCGACACGATCCCGCTTCTACCCGAACACCAAAAGCTCAAGAAGATCAAGAGGCTTTCATGCGCCTCGATCCTTGGCGAGACGATCAAACGCATTCACAACCACGAGTCGATCAGCCAGATGTACAAGTCTCTGCGCTTTACGACCGGTCAATATTTCTAATAATCACGTAAATTAAACGAACGAGGCGCGAGTTTTCTAAAGTCGCGCCTTTTTTGTCGAAATCCAACAGCTGGCAAATAGTTCAGAAAGGAAGCATTATGACGTCCTATTTTGACGCCCAGAGCGCGGGATTTCCCGTCGCGCGCCTTCGTCGGCTTCGATATCACTCGGGAGTGAGACGTCTTACGCGCGACACGATCCTCTCACCCGATCGCTTCATCATTCCCCTCTTCGTTCGACCCGGTCAAGGGGTCAAGATTCCGATCTCCGCGATGCCCGGTCAGTACCAACTGTCGATCGACGAACTCGTCAAAGAGGTCAAGGAGATCGAAAAGCTCGGAATCGGCGGGATCATGCTCTTCGGAGTCCCTGAGACGAAAGACGCGGTCGGTAGCGACGCAATGTGCGAGCACGGAATTATCGCGGAGGCGATCCGTGCGGTTAAAGACGTCGTAGGCAAGGACTTCCTCGTAATCTCCGACGTCTGCTTCTGCGAATACACCGATCATGGGCACTGCGGGGTTCTGAAGAAGTGCGGCCCGGGAGAAAGCGACTGGGACGTCGACAACGACGCGACTCTCGCGAATCTCGTGAAGCAAACGCTCGTTCAGGCGCGCGCGGGAGTCGATATGGTCGCTCCGAGCGGAATGATGGACGGAATGATCGCGGCGATCCGTCGCGGTTTTGACGAAAACGGGTTCGAACGCCTTCCGATCATGAGCTATTCCGCAAAATATGCGAGCGCGTATTACGGGCCGTTCCGCGAAGCGGCGGAAAGCGCGCCGCAGTTCGGGGATCGTCGGTCGTATCAGATGGCTCCCGACTCCGCGCCTGGTCAGGCGATGCGCGAGATCGCGCAAGACGTCGCCGAGGGAGCCGATATCATTATGGTTAAGCCCGCGCTCCCCTACCTCGATATTATTCGCATGGCAAAGGATCAGTTCCAAGGTCTGCCCCTCGCGGCGTACAACGTCTCAGGGGAATACAGCATGACAAAGGCGGCGGCGATGAACGGCTGGATCGACGAGAAGCGTGTCGTTCTTGAGACGCTCACCTCGATTCAACGCGCGGGTGCGACGATCATCATCACGTACTGGGCGAAGGACGTCGCGCAATGGCTTGCGTGACGCTTCTCACGCGGTAATCGCGAAAAAAGAAGGACGCGCTCTTCTGCGGATCGCGTCCTTTTCCTTTTTCTTGTTCTTTATTAATTGTCTCGTCGCTTTGCAGGTAGACGAGATCACGACTGGGCGTCTTCGACTTTTTGAGTTTTCGCGTCTGTCTTCTCGACGCACATTCTAAAGATCTGCGCGAGGACGACGCCCGCGGCCATACATTCGAAGGTGTACGACGCGCATATGAGCGCCGCTTCAGGCTGATCCGCGAAATATCGAGTCGCCAAAGCGGTGCCGAGGCCGGCGTTCTGCATCCCGACTTCGATCGTGAGCGCGCGGCGCATCGCGGGGGTAATTCGCAAAGCAGTTCCGCCGACGTATCCCGCGAGGAAGCCTAGGAAGTTGAGTATGACGACGGCGAGTATCATGACGGCGGTCATCTTGGCGACGTTGTCGGCGTTTCGCGCGACGACAGCGGCAATGATCCAGATGATGACGAGATTGGCGATGATCTCTGCGAATCTTTCGGCGCCCTTCTGCCACCATACGAAGAGTCGCGCGAGGGTAAAGCCGACCGCGACCGGGGCGACGACCGTCAGGAGAAGATTGAGCATAATCGAGGCGAAGTCGATCTCAAAGGAAGAGCCTTTGAAGAAGAAGCAAAGGGTCGCGGGAACCACGAGAGGCGAGAGGAGAGTCGCGGAAGTAGTGAGACCGACGGAATAGCTGACGTTTCCGCGCGCGGTGAGCGTTAGGACGTTCGAGGCCATCGCGCCAGGGACGCATCCCGCCATCATGATACCGATGAAATAGGGCCCCTCCAGGTGAAAGAATTTCGCGACGCAAAACGCGAGGGTCGGCATGGCAATGTACTGAACGCATGTTCCGCCGAGTATCTTGTGCCACTGCTTCGCGACGGATCTGACTTCCTCATAGGGCAAGAGAGAACCTACGGCAAGCATGGTGACGGCGATGAGCGTCGCCATCTGATTGGCGTTTAACAAGAAGGGATTGAAGGCGTCGTCTCCGAAAGTCGGAGCCCAGAAGAATGCGACAAGACATGCGAGACAAAGCCAGAAGAGTAAAAAACGCGATAAAATCGACTTGAAAGTAGTCATTGTAAGAAAGACAAATTAAAGGGTATAAAAAAACGCCAACTCAAGAGTTGGCGTCGAATGAATAAGCGCAACGACTATCAGTTTCGATAGCGTGTGACAAAACTTGCCCATCCTTCGTAGGAGCAACGATCTTCAGGATGCCATAGAGGAAGACCCTTCCTGACGCGCTCGGCGAGCACTTCAACCTTATCGGCGGAGCCGGCGGGAGCGTCGGTGCGACAGAACTCAGGAGTGACGGCGGGAACGAAATCCTCGTCGTGTCCAACCTTTTCAATTTCGTCGAAGACGTTCCAATAACGACGTTCTTCGACTACTTGCTCTTCGCTATTCTCTTCTTCTATAACGATCTCTTCGTTACTTTTCTTCATTTGCTCATTTTTCATGACGCACAACCTCTACATACATTCTAGCGACAAGGTTCCGCTGAACCAGGCCGCTTTAAACGACGCCGCGCGTGACAGCTCAACAAAATGGAGACGAACCTAGCGCACGCTAGGCTCTAGAAATCTGCGCGTTAATCAGGTCGTTATCTTCGCCTCTTATTATATGACGCGTCAGAATAGAAGTCAATAAAAAAAGCAAAAATATTTCGGGAGAAAAAAAGAATAACTAATATTAACGCGAGTTTTATTTCAGAAAGATTTATAAAAAATGACCAAACAATTCTTTAACCTTTCCCAGGCTTAGAATTGTGGTCATTTTTAGCAGAGTTTTATAAACGATAAAATCGTTTCAAGCAGAACCAAAACTCTTCTTTACCTCCCTTCTGTCGATCTAGAGGATGGAAGATTGGCAATCCGCGCCTGACGCGATACGCCAAAACGCGAAGCTTTTCTGGAGTTCCCGGCGCGGCGTCCGTATAAACAAACTCGTCGTTCACGACCGGAGTAAACCCTTCGTCGCTATTGTATTTCTCGACGTATTGACTTACGTTCATCCTTCCGTCGGGGAATTTTTCATGTAAGAGATCGTCGTTCTCAAGAAATACGTCGAGCCTTTTTTTGGCTTTTCTACCCATGCGCTATCTCCTTCTTGATTGATCCTGCATATATATACGCCAAAGTAGGGTAAAATACTTTGTTGGTCATGCATATATATACGCCAAAGTAGGGTAAAACTTATTTGTTGGTCCTTTATATATGTATGCCAATTTGGCGTAAAAAGTTCTATATAATTGGCCAAATTTTATAGGAAATATTTCTTAGAATCTACTTTCAACAAAAATGAAGTACCTGTAGGAGGGGGTGAGAAAAATGCAACGTTAAAAGGCACACGCGGCGAAAAGAGGGTAAAAAGGCGTTTAGAAAAGGTCGGTTCCCTTCTAGACTGAAGCGCGTCGTTGAGTCGTTTCCGCCTATAAGACGTCCGCGAGCCCGACTCAACGACGCGCTTTACAACTTCGTCGCTTTGATAAGGGGCGCCGACCACTCTCTAATAGCGCACGTTCGCCGCTCGGAAATTTATCGCGCCTTCAATCCGTCTTCGACTAACTGCGTTTATTCAGACGACAGGGATGAAAGAAATCGTCCCTGAGGGCCTCTTTTTAACGCAGCCAGCGCATAATCGTCCCATGGACGTAAAGTTCAGAAGCTGAAACGAATGAGAAAACGTTTCTTCGAGTCCTATTTATTCCGAGCCTTGTCGCGATCCGGATCTGAGAGAATCCTCTCGAGCGCCCTTGCAAACCCCGCGCTCTTCTTAAGCTGGTCGATTCCCGCGTCAACCTCCTCCTGCAACGCCGCGTCGCTCCCCGCCCCGCTTCGCGCCCCGCGCTCCTTCTTCTTCTCCTCTTCCCCCGAGAGGTACGAACGCCAGTCCGCGTCGACGGCGCGCCCCGACGCCTTCGAAAACGCGAGCTTCTGGCTCTTATACAACCCCGAACGCCCCGAAACCGCGTACGTCGCCGCGCACGCCAGCGCGAACAATAGCGCGTTCTGCGCCCCGAAGAACTCCATACCCAGCAGCAACGCCGCGATCGGACAGTTCGTCGCCCCGCAAAAGAGCGCGGTCATTCCCAGCGCGGCCCCAAGCGAGGGCTCTATTCCCAGCAGTTCACCCCACGCGCACCCGAAGGTCGACCCGACCGCAAGGAGGGGCACGATCTCCCCTCCCTTAAACCCCGCTCCGAGCGTCGCCGCCGTCAGAAGAATCTTCAGCGCAAAGTCTTGAAGGTTCGCGTCCCCTTGCGTCGCGCGTTCCACAAGAAGAGCTCCAGTGCCGTTGTACGCGTTCGTCCCCAACAAAACCGTCGCGGTCGCGACGAGAGAGCCCCCGAAGATAATGCGCCAATAGTCGTTTGAAAAGCGGCGCGCCATCGATTTAGTCGCGACGCGAATCGCCGTGCAAAAAAAAACGCTCGTCAATCCGCAAAGGAGTCCTAATAGAAGGACGCGCGCGATAAGGAGAGCCGACGTCGAAGGAAAGACAGGGAGCGCGCAGAAGAAGGGCGCGAAGCCGAGGGATTTGGCGATCCCCGACGCGACGGCGGCGGAGACAAGACTCGGCAAGAGCGCCGGATAGTAGACGAGCCCGACGCACCCTACCTCGACGGCGAAGAACGCCGCGGTCAGCGGGGCGCCGAAAACTGCCGAGAAGCCGCCCGCCATTCCGCAAAAAATCGCCATCTTGAGACCCGTCGCATGAAAGCGCAAAGCCCGACCGACGCCCAGTCCCACACATCCCCCCAGCTGCAACGCCGCGCCTTCTCGACCTGCGGAGCCCCCGCAAACTTGCGTCATAATCGACGACGCAAAGATCAGCGGCGCAAGAAGCAAGGACGGCTTCTTCTCCGATACAAGCGCTTCGACAACCTGGTTCGTCCCCGCGTCAATCGATGTTCGCGCGACGGAATAGAGAGCGACGATCGCAACGCCGACGACGGGTAGCGCAAAGAGCAAGCGCGGGTATCCGGATTCGGCGGCGGCTTCTTCGGAAGCGAGGAAGAGTTGAGAGGCGTGATTCATTCCCCATAGGAACGCGGAGCCTACGAGTCCGGCGATAGATCCGACGACGGCGCCCAGAAGGAGCAGCGCGAAGAGTCTCAAGAGTCGAGAAGCGAGGAAATTAGCGCGGCGTTTTGCCACGCGCGAGAAGACGGCGAGTCGATCTTTCAACGGCGCGTCGACGGGTAGGGCCGACATTGAAGAAGAATAATCGTCGTATTCGTCGACAAGGCGCCAGAGCTCGTTAAATTTACGCGCGTAATGTTTCATAGAATAGAGAGGCTGAGGCGCCCTTTAAAATAAGGGATGAGAAGGATACGTCAATCGCATTTGCTCGTCCAAAAGGATCGACAATTCTATTATTTATATTTTATTTGTGGATAGTGAAAAGTCTTAAATCTTAGTTTTTTTCCAAAATTTTTTGAAAATTTTACGTCATTCTCTTGAATTTCATATACGCAGAAAATAGAATAGCGTCGATAACCTGAGTGAGACGTCCAACGTTGCGCGCGAGTAATGCGCCGCAACGCGAGTCGAGTATAGGAGAATAGTAGATGACACGTCAAGACCGCGTCGTAAGAGCCATTGAATTTAAGAATCCCGACAGAGCGCCCGTATGGGCGTTGGGGCCCAAGATTGGGCTCAGCGATATTCTTACCTATGACCTCTCGCTTTCCGATCCTAACAATCCGAAACTTAGCGAATGGGGCTTTCCGCGTCTGAGACGTCGCGCGGGGGGTTGGACGACGCCGGATCAGCCGACGCTTGAAACTTGGCAGAGGGCGGACGGCTTCAGCCTTCCTCGCTTGGATTTTACCCGTCGCTTTGGGCGAATGGGAGAAGCGCGAAAGGTCTGCGGGGATCGCTATCGACTTGCGCGTTTTGGTTTGAGCGGTTTTTCAGTGTACGCGGCGCTTCGCGGTAAAAAGTTGGCGGCGGAAGATTATTTGAGGGATCCGGATCGTTTCACGGAACTGATGCTTCGAATTATGGATTTTGAGTCGAGCATGTTCGAGTTCATCAAGCGCGTCGGTTTCGACGGAGTAGAATTCACGGACAACTGGCGTTTGACGCCAAAGTCGAATATGACGCTTTCTCTGTGGCGCGTGATGATGAAGCCGTTGTATCAGCGCCAGATCGAACTAGCGCGCCGTTATAATCTTCACGTTTGGTTCACGCTTTCGATGGAAGACGCGGAGTTCTATCCGGATCTTATCCAGCTTGGGGCGAACGTTCTGAGGGTGGAACATCCAGGTCAGGTGGAACCAGCGCAATTTGGTCGCAATCTTTACGGAAAGGTTTGCCTTGCGACGCGCTTGGACGAACTGTACGATCCGAACGATCTGAAGGGCAGCATTGAAGATATACGCGCGAGTTACGACTGCTTCCGCTCGCTGTTTGGAGGTTTCATAGCGACGGTGGGCGCTTCGGCGACGCCGGAAACGCTCAGAGGGATTTACGAGATCGCGCAGACTCTCGCCGGCGGTATATGAATATGAACTATTAAAGGTAGAAAAGTCCAAGGAGGGGTCTTGACGTCCTAAGCTGCGGTAATAGAATGTAACCTATTATACACGGATTAGTATACGTTTTGATCGCTGGCATAGCGAGCGAGACGTGAAAATTATAGAGCGAGCGCGCGCGAACACGGCCTGAAAACGAGAGCAGGCCCGCTGTACGGCGCGTTCTGAAGTTTTAGTAGACAAGAGAGAATTGTCAAAACAACGAGAGAGTTTCAATGCCAACAATTAATCAATTGGTGCGTAAAAACCGCAAACAGCAGCACAGCGCTACGAAAACCCCGGTTCTTGAGAGTTGCTCGCAGAAACGCGGCGTATGCTTGTTAGTCCGTACGATGCAACCGAAGAAGCCGAATTCCGCTCTTCGTAAGATTACGCGTGTTCGCCTCTCGAACAACAAAGAAGTCACCTGCTACATTCCCGGCGAAGGCCACAAGCTTCAGGAACACTCGATCGTCCTCATCCGCGGCGGTCGTGTTCGCGACCTCCCTGGCGTTCGTTATCAGGTCATCCGCGGCACGCTCGACTGCACGGCGGTCGAAGGTCGTAAGCAGGCTCGTAGTCGTTACGGCGCGAAGAAAAAGGAAGTCCTCGCCAAGAAGCGTTAATCTTGCAAGCTTAGCCTTGTAGTACCAAATCAAAATTAAACATTGCGTGAAGTCCGTCGAAACGGCGTCTTTGCCTTTTCGTCAGCAACGTCCCTCGGGCGAATAGCCCAATAGAGACGGAGTAACGCTAGCGCCCCTTCCCCCTCGGGTTGGCCCTTCATGGGTAGGCGCGGCTCTCTCACCTCTCTCGTTGCGACCCTCGTTGGTCTTCCGCTCCTTGATATAAACGATAGAAAGACACAAATATCATGGGCCGAATTACAGCCAGTAAGAAACAGTTAAAGGGCGATCCTAAGTACGATTCTCTCCTCGCAAGCAAGTTCATCAACTGCTTGATGTGGGACGGCAAGAAATACGCCGCTCGCAAGATTTTCTATGACGCTCTCGATGAAATCGCGACCAAGGTTCAGGACGTCGACGCGATCGAAGTCTTCACGAAGGCGATCGAAAACGTTAAACCCGCGACGGAAGTTCGTTCCAAGCGCGTCGGCGGCGCCTCCTACCAAGTCCCGACTCCGGTCAACACCGCTCGCGCCCAGTCTTTGAGCATCCGCTGGATCCTCATGGCCGTCCGCGACAAGAAAGGTCAGCCGACCGCGAAGAAACTCGCCGCTGAGCTCGTCGACGCTTATAACAAGCAGGGCGTCGCTTTCACCAAGCGTGAAAACGTCCATCGTATGGCCGAAGCCAACCGCGCTTACGCCCACTATGCGTGATTCGCGTAAGGCTCCCTCATTGAGGGCCGAACACCCCCGGGTTCGTCCGAAAGGACGGGCCCTTTTTTTATTTCTTCTCCTTCCCATTGCGCGCAAGTTCACGTCCCGTCGCCCCTCGCCCGAGCGACTCGAGCCGGGATATTTCTCCACGGCAAGACCTCGGAACGCAGAGTAACGCCTACTCGTCGCGCTCCGCGTTCCGTTTTGCGACGCCCTCGGCTACGATCCGCTCGCGCTTTTGCGTCTCCCTTCTGCGACCGCGCCCTACCGGGGCGATTCCGCTCACTCTATAAAAAACGCCGGGCGCTCTACTCTGCGCTCGGCGTTTCATCAGTCTTCGCCAATTCCGCATAGCGTTTCATCAACTCCGCCACGCATTGAGATTCCGAAATATTCGTTGAGAATCCGTACGCTTTCATAACGGCGTGATCGTTCTCTCTGTGCGCCTCCCGCAATTCTTGGGGCATTGTCAGATCGTCGTACAATTCCGCCAAGGACGCGTCTGGAAATAGCGTTCGAGCGTCCAAATTTCCATAAGCCGTCGTTTCGAGACGCGATATAATCTTCGCAGCCCCAGTTACTTCCAGTCCTCGCGAAGTCAGGCAATGGAAAGTTGTTATAGACAATCTTCGGCGAATATCGATAGTCGCTCTTCAAACGTCCGGATACGACGGCGTCCACGCTATGCGGACGTTTGACGTGAAAATTGCAAAGTGAAATAAAGCGACGTTTAGAATCAGCTGGTTAGAATCGCCACATATGACATGAGAGTCAACATAACCGATGGAAAGATAGCGTCTCCTTTCAGACGAGGTTCTTGGAATTAAAAGATAGTTAGAATAAGGTTGACGTATTTGTTGAAATAGCCATGGAACGTCGGCGTCGCGCCTCGTTTGTTCTTTCGTGCTATTGAGCCTAAATTCTTTCGCCCCCTTGATACGATTCGTCAAAATAGGCGACCCTCTGATCTGTGGAGGCGTGATTCCTTCGAACCAAAAGCAATTCTTTCCTTGTTATTGATAAATTCTTCGGCGATCCCAAACGCAGTCTTTGCGACAGTCATGGCAAAGTCATTAGTTTCAATCCCGTAGCTCCGTCCAATTTTGACTTTGACAACGTCTTGATCGTCTGCGGTGAATAAGGCGCCTTGAGAGTAGATAATGCGGAGCGCTTCGTTCTCAAGACGCCGTAACGAGATAAACGTCTCCGTGAGAAAGTTCACCGATCCGCACGCAGAGGACGTTGAGGGACTGTAGCGTATTCGGAGCGTCTGGGTAAACGTAACCGCTCCGAAGAGCGTCGTACAACTTGCCGACGATTTCCCCCGCCTGGATCGAGATTTGCGTCTCGCGGATAATCGCTTCGTCTTGGAATTTGACAAGAAACTCCAAGCGCACG
>SFIW01000091.1 GCA_004556055.1 Planctomycetaceae bacterium | reverse complement strand
TGATTTCCCACGTTAGATATTGCGACGCGTCGTCAGTCGTCTTGGGACTCGCGTCGGACTTGAGCGAATCGCTTCCCCCGAAAGCGCCGTCTTGGGGCCTCTCGTCGACGACGACCAGCCCCCAGAGGGCGCGAAAACCGAAGAGATCGACCGCGAGCCCTTCAAGGGTCCAGGGAAGGACGACCCTGTGAAGAGAAGAACAATCGATGAAAGCGTTTTTTTCGATCTTTTTAATCCCCGCTCCCAACTGAAGTTCTTCGAGTTCGTCGCATCCTTCGAAGGCGTACCAGAACCTGGGATGACGACGGACTTGAGCGAGCTACACGAATCGAAGGCTTTGGCTTCGATCTTTTTGATCCCTCTTCCTAACCGCAATTCGTTGAGCCTGTAGCACTCGGCGAAGGCGCCATAGCCGACGAATTTGACTGAATCTGGAATAGCGACCGACGTGAGCGATTTGCACCAACGAAAAGCTTCTTTTTCGATCTTTTTGATCCCTCTTCCTAACCGCAATTCGTTGAGCCCGTCGCAGTCTTTGAAGGCTCTTTCACCGACGACTTCGACTGAATCTGGAATAGCGACGGACTTGAGCGAATGAAGTCCCAAGAACGCCTCCTTACCGATCTCGACAACCGGGACTCCGTGGAGGGCGCTTGGAATCTCCATCGCGCCCTCGAATTCTTCGTCGCACCCGATAATGCGCGCGCCCCTCTCCGTGTTTTCACACCATAGATATTTCACTACGTCTTGCATGATTAGGTCTCCTTTCAATGCCATATTAGGGCAGTCTCATTTTAACCGTTTTCTAATAAAGCGCAAGCCCGCAGGTAATGGAACCTGCGGGCTTTTGTCATTCATAGCGGCGAAGGGAGGGAATAGTCTTAACGGCGAGGTTAAAGACGCGCGACATGGAGCTTTCCCTACCTCTCGTCGTCGACGACGAGGTTGACTCTTTCGTCGAACGCGTCGCGCGCGAGCGCTTCAAGGGTCGAGGGAAGGACTACTCTGCGAAGAGAAGAACAATCCCTGAAAGCGTCTTCTTCGATCGTTTTAATTCCCTCTCCCAATCGCAACTCTTCGAGTCCGGAGCATTTTTGGAAGGCGCACTCGCCGACGACTTCGACTGAATCGGGAATAGCGACGGTCTTGAGCGAGCTACACGAAGTGAAGGCGCCTTTTTCGATTCTTTTAATGGGAGAAGGCGTCCTCGCCGACGGATTCAACCGTACCGGGAATTTCGACGCTCTTGAGCGAGCTACACGAAGCGAATGCTCCGTACTCGATCTCTTTAATCCCCACTCCCAACTGAAGTTCTTCGAGTTCGGAGCATGCGGAGAAGGCCCACTCGCCGACGGATTCAACCGTACCGGGAATTTCGACGCTCTTGAGCGATCTACACTGACGGAAGGCGTATTTTTCGATCTTTTTAATCCCCGCTCCCAACTGAAGTTCTTCGAGTTCGGCGCAGTCGTCGAAGGCTTCCTCGCCGACGACTTCAACCGTACCGGGAATCGCGACGCTCTTGAGCGAGCAACACTGACGGAAGGCGTTTTTTTCGATCTTTTTAATCCCCGCTCCCAACTGAAGTTCTTCGAGTTCGCCGCAGTGGGAGAAGGCGTCCTCGCCGACGGATTCAACCGTACCGGGAATTTCGACGCTCTTGAGCGAGCTACATGACCAGAAGGCGTAATTTTCGATTCTGTTAATCCCTCTTCCTAACCGCAATTCGTTGAGCCCGTAGCGCCTTTCGAAGGCTCTTTCACCGACGACTTCGACAGAACCTGGAATGACAACGGACTGGAGTGAAACGCACTTACCGAAAGCTCCTTCTTCGATTGTCTTAATCCCCGCTCCCAACCGTAACTCTTTGAGCCCGTCGCACTCGACGAATGCTGCCTCGCCGACGACTTCGACTGAACCTGGAATGACGACGGACTGGAGTGAAACGCACTTAGCGAAAGCGTTTGTTTCGATCTTTTTGATCCCTCTTCCTAACCGCAATTCATTGAGCCCGACGCAAAACGCGAAGGCTACCTCGCCGACGACTTCGACTGAATCGGGGATGACGACGGACTTGAGCGAACTACACCATAGGAAAGCTTCTCTTTCGATCTTTTTGATCCCTCTTCCTAACCACAATTCGTTGAGCCCGGAGCACCAGGCGAAGGCGCCCTCGCCGACGACTTCGACTGAATCTGGAATAGCGACCGACTTGAGCGAATCGCACATACAGAAGGCGTCTTTTTCGATCTTTTTGATCCCTCTTCCTAACCACAATTCGTTGAGCCCGGAGCACCAGGCGAAGGCGCCCTCGCCGACGTCTTCGACTGAATCGGGAACCGCGACGCACTTAAGCGATTGGCACCGACTAAAAGCGGCTGTTTCGATCTTTTTAATCCCCGCTCCCAGATGAAGCTCTTGGAGTCTGCCGCACTCGGCGAAGGCTGC
>SFIW01000018.1 GCA_004556055.1 Planctomycetaceae bacterium | reverse complement strand
CGTGGTTCTTCTCGTTTTCCGACGTTTGGTGTTTAGAGAGTAGATGTGTTCGAAACGGACGATTTAACGCCTCAAGATTCTTCTGAAGAGCGCGCTCGCTTTAATTCTCGCGACGATTCCTCTGAGTCGCAATCAGGTCGCGACGATTCTCCGCCGATTCCCGCCGTCGTCCGCGACGCGGTATGGGGATTGGCGTGGCGTTCTCTTCCGAGAGAAGAGGGAAACTCGACATTGGAGCGTCATGAGGCGCGCGCCAAATTGGCAAGGGGGCAAGCAGCGCCAAAAACGACGTCCTCCGCGCTCGCGCCCCCCGAAGCGATTGAATTGCCTGAGTTGCAAGAAGACGTTCCGATCGAATCGCTCCTTCTCTTTGATCCCACCTCAGAGTCGTCCCCCGAGTGGGCGCGCGGCGTAGGGAGCTCGCAAAATATTCCGGTAGACGAAGAGGCGACCGACGCGCCGCCGAGTTGGCGGAACGCGTTGCGCGATTCTGATTTCTACGCGCTTTTTGGTCTGCGGCGTTCGACTCCGAAAGATTTGGCGGCTCTCATAATCGCGTTTCCTTTGGGAATTCTTTTTGCGATCCGCTTCTTTCGCGCCCTCCGCGCGTATAGGCAAGGGGACGACGCGACTGCTCTTGAGGAAGCGGAGCGAATGAAAAAAACGCGGACTCTTGCCGCGCAGGCTTGTCTCGGCGCTCTTTGCGGGGCCCTTGGCGCTTGTCTTTGGTCCGTTTGGAAGTAATGGAATATGATGCGCTTTTTTGAAAAGATAGGATTGTAAATGACGCCACGTCAAAAATACTGGAGTATTTCGGTACTTATTGTTCTTATCATCGCAGGCGTTTTCTGGACGAGAGGCAATCTTCGAAAGGATACGGCCCGTGACGAACCTGCGACGCCGCGTTACGTTGTCGACGCGCTTGGACGCAAGGTGGCGCTCCCAAATATCGTTAAGCGAATAGTAGCGCTGGGGAATACGCCTCGAATGGTCGTCTATCTTGGATTAACGGAAAATGTCGTCGGCGTCGGAAGTTTGCCCCCGGACAAGATATCGCCCTTAACGGCGTATGCGTATGCGGTAAAAGACGCGTGGAAAGATATTCCTGTCGTAGGTACGGACGCGATGGGAAATACGAATTACTACTCCGAGGAGATCGTCGCCGTTGAACCCGACGTTATTCTTTGCACGTATCCTGAAGCGACGGCGAGAGATTTGGAAAAGAAGACGGGCGTTCCTGTTTTTGCTGTGAGCGCAGGGACTTTATTCGATAAAGATTATGAAGAGTCGCTTCGACTCATTGGCGAAGTCTGCGGCGTTGAGGACCGTGCCAACGAGGTGGTAAAATATCTGAACGATTCTTTAGAGGATCTCCGCCATAGGACGGAAGGCGTTTCAGAAGACGAGAGACCTTCCGTTCTTTCCGCCGCGGCGACATTCAAGGGCGTTCATGGAATCGAGAGCGTAAGATTGCAAGACCCTGTATTAGACGCGGTGAATGTAAAAAATATAGCGGCGCGTCAAAGCGGGACGCCTGCGGCGATCGTTGATCGCGAACAAATTCTCGTGTGGAATCCTGATTATATCTTCTGCGATTTTGGCGGAGTCCCGTTAGTGAGAGAGGATCAAAAAAAGCGTCCTGATTTTTACGAACGTCTCGACGCCTTTTCGCACGGACGCGTTTATCAGCATCCAAGTTCCACTAGTTATTTCAATAATCTAGAAATTTCGCTTGCCAACTGCTACTTTATCGGTTCGATTCTCTATCCGCAACGTTTTACAGACGTCGACGCGCGCGAAAAAGCAGAAGAGATTTTTGAGTTCTTCTTAGGGCGAAGCGATCTTATGTCGGCGCTTGAAGAAATGGGGGCGTTTTACGGGCCTATTAGATTGGACGAGGCGCGATGACGGAAGAACGAGACGTTCACTTTACAGCTTATGAGAGGAGCCTTGCGAAGAAACGCGCCGTCGTTTTCGCGGTTTTCCTTGCGACTATTGGAGTCGTCTTATTTTCTCTTTCCCGTGGCGCGATCGACATAAGTTTTAAAGACGTTTTGACGGCTCTTTTCGGCGCAGGCGATCGCCGAAACGTCGCCGTCGTATGGGATATACGTCTTCCTCGCGCGTTTGCGGCGCTCGTTGTGGGCGCGACTCTTGCGGCGTGCGGCGCGACGATGCAATGCGTTCTGCGAAACGCGCTGGCGTCCGCGTCGACTCTAGGGGTTTCGCAGGGCGCCGCGTTTGGCGCCGCGCTCGGTATTGTCGTCTTTGGCGGCGGGGTCGTTACCTCTGGCGCAAGCGCCGTCGCGATGGAGATTGACAATCCGTACGTCGTGACTTTCTGCGCGTTCGTCTTTGGGTCGACGTCTGCGATCGTGATTCTCCTCCTCTCGCGCTTCAAACAAGAGATGGGGCCGGATTCTTTGATTCTCGCGGGGGTCGCTTTGAGTTCGTTGTTTACCGGCGGTTTTTCGCTCCTTCAGTTTTTCGCAGACGAAACGCAACTCGGGGCCGTGGTATTTTGGACCTTCGGAAATCTCGGCGGCGCCGATTGGAGCGAAAACGCGATCATGGGCGTCGTCTTTGCCGCGACTATGATCTTTCTCATTGCGAACTCTTGGAAGTATAACGCGCTAAGCCATGGCGTCGCTACTGCGCAGGGACTTGGAATCAACGCGAATTTTACGGTGTTGCTGAGCATGACGATTTGCTCGCTGGCCGCCGCCGTGTGCGTTTCCTTCGTTGGAATCATTGGCTTCGTGGGGTTAGTGGCCCCGCATATTATGCGCAAATTTGTTGGCGACGACTATCGTTTTTTGACGCCTGCATCTACGATCGCCGGCGCATGTCTCTTGATTGCCGCCGATACTTTTGGACGAATAATTATAGCTCCCGTGATTCTTCCCGTAGGCGCGGTAACGTCGTTTCTAGGCGCACCCGTCTTTTTAGCGCTCCTGATAAAGGGAAAACGTCGATATGATTGAAATCAAGGATTTGAGCTTTGCTTATCACTCAAAAACAAAACGAATTCTCGATCGTTTAACATGCGATTTGGAGGAAGGGTTCTTTGTCGCGATTCTTGGTCAGAACGGGGCTGGAAAAAGCACGCTTTTAAAATGTTTGAATAAGACGCTTCGTCCTAACGGCGGCGCCGCTTTTATCGACGGTAAATGTGTGGAACGAACGCCGCGCCGCGAGTTGGCTAGGAAAATGGCGACAGTGTCGCAACGCAATGAAACTCCGCGCGTCATGGTTTTCGATTCCGTCCTCTTAGGAAGAACCCCTCACGTTGTTTGGAATGCGACGACTGCGGACAAGCTGCTCGTCGAAAAGATCTTATGCGAGCTTGGCGTCGCCTCTTTATCAACTCGGTATCTGGACGAACTCTCCGGGGGCGAACTTCAGAAAGCGACGATTGCAAGAGCGCTCGCGCAAGAGCCCAAATATCTCCTATTGGACGAACCGACGAGCAGTCTTGATATTAAGAATCAGCACGAAATTTTGAAGCTGATTCAAGATATTTGTCGTCGCAAAAATATCAGCGTCGTGGCGGTCTTGCATGATTTGAATCTTGCGCGCAGATACTGCAATCGTTTCCTTTTTTTAAAGGAATCAAGATTGCGCTCTTACGGCGGACTTGAAACGTTTACGCCCGCTACGATCAAAGACGTCTACGGTATCGACGTCGAGATCGTTCAAGGTCGTGGAAGCAGCTGGATTGTTCCTTTATTGTGAAAGGCTTTACATATGGCGGATAAAAACGAATTATGGCAAAAATGCGCGGCGTTTCATGGACATGTTTGTCCAGGATTGACGATTGGTTTTCGCGCCGCTTTGTACGCGATCGATCTCCTAGAGCTGACTTTTTCGGAGGACGAGAAGACCGTCTGCGTTTCCGAAAACGACGCGTGCGGTTGCGACGCGATTCAGGTTGTTCTAGGGTGCAGCGTGGGGAAGGGGAATCTCCTTTTCCATATGACGGGAAAGCAGGCGTTTTCGTTTTATAATCGTAAAACGGGGAAATCGGTTCGACTTGTTTTGAATCATGCGAATCGGGAAATGTCGCGCCCAGAGATGTTGGAATATTATCAGACGATCAAGCAGGAAGAGATGTTTACCGTGAAGGAAACCAAGATAAGCGTTCCGGAGCGCGCGCGGCTCTTTGAGTCTTATACATGCGAAAAGTGCGGCGAAAGGACGGCGGCGAACTGGATACGGATCGTTGAAGGAAAGAAGGTGTGCGTCGATTGTTGCGATCGCTACGATCGCTTTCACGTGTGATTGATTCTGTGAAAAAAAAGAGTCGTCCCGTCGCAAAGGAGCGATGTGACGACTCTTTTTCTATAAACGTTAAAGGACGCAAGAAGACGTCACTCGTCTTCCGGCATAGAGGCGGGAGCCAAGAACCAGGCTACGGCAAAGGCGACCGCGCCTAGCGCGACGCCAATCCCTAATCTAATGGGAAAACCAGCGTGTCTCATAACAAAGGAACTTCCAAAAACGCCTACCATGAAGGCGAAGTTAAAGCAGACGATCGAGAGCTTGGTACGGTTCTTTTTCGCCGCAGGGGTATAGACCTTTTCGACGGACGCGGTTTTCGGCGTCTTGACTTTGACGGCGACGGCTGGCGCGTCGGCTTTGGCGTCGCCGGAGCGCTGAACGATCTGTTGGACGGCGTCGCGGGGATAATATTTCGCGATCGCGGCGTTGATCTGCTGCGGCGTACAAATCGCATAGCTGACCGGCATTTCAAAGAGCATGCGCAGCTCGTCTTCAACGTCGACTCCAAGGGGTTCTGGGGACGCGAGGATCAATTTGCCCATATCGGCCATGACGGGAACAAAAGAGTGTTGACGCGCCATGACGGGATTGATTTGGGGGGCGTAATATTCGTCGACGGGAACGTCTTCTAGACTTATGAAGGGCACGCCGATCGATTCCGCGTAGGCGAGCATGATCTTTTCAGGATCTGCGACTTTCTGCTGCATAAGGGCTTGGTGCAATCCTACGCCGAGCGCTTCCGCATAGTTTTTCGCCTTTTTGATTTGTTCGGGAGTGGCGATGCGATCTTCGCGCAAAATCGTTTCGAGAGAACGGCGACCGTAGGAGTCGGTTTCGTTTTGTCCGGCGACTTTTCGGCCAAGGCTATGATCGTATTCCGCTTTGCGTTCGGCGTCGGTAAGGCAGAGCATCGCTTTGGCGAGCTCGTTGAGGAGCTCTTGCGATTCTTCAATATAGTCGCCCGTGGCAAACTTGCGGACGTAGGCGTTTAGCTTACGGTACTGTTCGCGAATAACTTTCGGATCGTCGACAAAACGATTAAACTTCAGAAGTTGATAATAGTTGAGCGGACGATTTGTCGCCTCGATCTTGAGCCATTCCTTGTAGACGTCGATCTTTGCCATCGCAACCTTCTTTCTGTGTATAACGCGCGCGTAGTCGTGGAGTCTTTTCACCACTTCGCCTTTTTTTTCATTGTAGCGTTATGGCGCGGGCGTTTCAAGCGCTAGGGGAAAATAGAGAGAAAAAGGAAAGGACGTTAGTCTCCTTCTCTGGGCGTTCCCCTCTTTATCGAGACGCGGGAAAGTGTATAATAGTAAGGCCGTTGAGGACCGGCGGAGACGGATCGCCGCGTCGCAACGCCGTTCATTTTATGGAAGAGGACGTTTGCTTATGCGCCGCACAATGTTAAAATCAAAGATTCATCGCGCAACGCTCACCGAGTGTTTTTTGGAATACGAAGGGAGCATTGCGATCGACTCCGATCTCCTTAAAGCCGCCGATATTTTACCCGGCGAGCTTGTCCATGTATTAAACGTCAATAACGGTCGACGTCTTGTGACGTACGCGATCGAGGCTCCCGCCGGATCCGGAACCGTCATGTTGAACGGTCCCGCCGCGCGCGAAGGTTATAAGGGCGACGTGCTCGTGATAATTACGTACGCGGAGTTCGAAGAGGCGGAACTCGCGAACTATCGCGCGAAGGTCGTTAAAGTTGACGAACATAATCGCGTGAAGAATTGACTCGCTATAAGCGCGGGTTGAAAACATATGGTCTCGGTGTTATGGGTAGCGTAAATTATTTAGACGAACTCTTTGGTATGAAAGGCCAAACGGCGGTCGTTATCGGCGGCGCCGGAGCGTTGGGACGCGCGTTAGCGCGCGGTTTGGCGAAGAACGGCGCGAAGGTCGTTATCGCCGGAAGAAAAGAAGAGGCGGGAGAGAACGCCGTCGCCGAGTTTAAGAAAGAAGGACTCGACGTTGCTTTTCATAAAACCGACGCCACCGACAAGGCGTCCTTGATCTCGTTGCGCGATCGCGCGTTGGAACTCACGGGCAAGGTCGATATGCTCGTCAATTGCGCGGGAGCGAACGTCGGCAATAGTTTTCTTGACGTCGACGCCGACGAATGGGATAAGATTTTGGCGATCAACCTCAAAGGGACGATGCTGTCATGTCAGGTTTTTATCGAGACGATGCTTACGAACGAAGACGGCGGCGCGATTCTCAATATCGGGAGCGTAAATTCTGATCGTCCTTTGTCGCGCGTTTTCGCTTACGCGGCGTCGAAGGCGGGCGTCGTGAATCTAACTCAGAATATCGCTCAGGAATTTGCCGCTAAGGGAATTCGTTGCAACGCGATTTGTCCCGGTTTCTTTCCCGCTGAACAGAATAAAAAGCTCCTCGACGCCAAGCGCGTGGAAAATATCATGAACGGCACGCCGATGCGTCGTTACGGTTCTCCGGAGGAACTCGTCGGCGCCGCGCTGCTGATGCTTTCGAAGAACGCCGGGAGTTATATTACCGGTTCGACGCTGTATGTCGACGGCGGTTTCACGTGTAGTTGGTTCTGAGATTGGTTTTTGAAGTCCGAAGAAATAAAAAGCCCTGTGCAAAAGCAGGGCTTTTTTGTTAGTCGCGCCAGAGATCTTCTTTGGTCAATTTGAAGAGCTCGATGTTGCGTTTCCAGGCGTCGGTATTCTTGAGCTTCGCGTCGAAATTATTGCTGCCGAAGGAGAATTTGGCGCCCATTTCGAGGGCAAGTTTCACGAATTGCGGCTTCGGGAACGCCGATTCGGCTTGGATTTCGAGCGCTTTCCCCCCGTCGACGGCTTTTTGAATGAGCGCGCGCATGCGTTCTTCCGTCCATAACTCGTCGTAACGCGGCGCGATGAACGAGGGGAGCCAGGTGACGTTCGCGAGAATGTCGATCGGTTCTGATACGACCGTCATGCAATGCTGGAAGTAACGTTCAAACCATTCGTCTTGATCGACGTCGTAATCTTGCGGAAGGAGCCAGAGACGTTCGTCGGAGCCGTCTGGACGTTTTCCCATAATCATCGTGTCGGCGAGGACGTAGTCGAGACGTTTAAGAATTTTAGGATCGATCGCCGTATACCAGTCTCGGTCGTTGACTTGAATCCCGATTTTGAGACGCTCGGCGACGGGTAGCGTCGCGTTGAATTTTTCGACGTCGAGAACGAACGCGTCGAGGAGTTCGTTCGAATGGATGGGCCATTCTCTTCCGACGTTTTCTAGCGCTCCGGAACGCACGCCGGTCGCGAGGGTTCGTTTGTGAGCGAGTTCGGGAGTCATTCCGCCGCGAATGTGGATGTGGTAATCTCGAAGTTCAAGCTCGGGCGTCTGACGAGGGGCGTAACGACGAAAATCGTCTTCGGTTCCTTGAAGTTGGAGCGCGGCGTCAAAAGCGCAGGAAGAGGAGGAACGCGAGCCGAAAGCGACGAGAGCCGCTCCGACGCTCCCTAGCAGGAAAGATCGGCGTGTGGACGTCATGGCGTTTATTCTCCGTGTTTGCCGAGGGTGGAGAGACGCCAGTCGAGAAGACGCAACTCCACTTGTTGATAAAAATCGTTGTAGGCGATCGAATAGGCGACGTCGTAGAGGTAATTCGGATTTTCCGCGCGAAGACGCTCGAGTTCGTCGGCCCAGTCGCCGTGATTGAACGCGACCGCTTTACGTTCCGTCAGGAATTGCTTGAAGCGCGCCTGACAGACGTTTCCCTGCTGAGTTCCCGCGCCTGGCTTGACTTTTCCGACGCGCCGCGCGCTCACGAGCGTGACTCCGTAGGTGGCAAAGACGGGGGATGGATTTTCCGACCCGAATGGAGCAAGACGTTCGAGATCGCGAAACGCCGCGAGCGTGATCGCGGCGAAGGGCGCCTCGCCGTCGAGGTAAATGCGCGGCTGGTACTCGTCCGCGTTAAAGTGATTCGAGACGTATTGGCAAAATTTCTCGCGAAACGCGTCGACGTCCTTCTCTTTAATTCCGAGCCCTGCGGCTCCCGCGTGGCCGCCGTAACGAACGAGAAGGTCGGAGCATGCGTCGAGAGCTTGGTACATGTTAAAGGAACTATCGGGGACGCCGCGAGCCGAACCGGGATTGAGTTCCGGGTTACGCAACGCGATCATGACGGTCGGCTTGTAGAATCGATCTGCGAGGCGCCCGGCGACGACGCCGATGACGCCGGGGTGCCAGGACTGACCCGCGAGGACAAACGCGGGCGCGTCGAGAAAACGCTCGTTAATCATCTGGAGCGCTTCGGTCATGATACGACGTTCTAGCTTTTGTCGCGTCGCGTTGAGGGAATTGACGTAGGGAGCGAGTTCGCGCGCGCGCGACGGATCGTTGGTGATTAAGAGTTCGACTCCAAGGGTCGCGAGCCCCATCTGTCCCGCCGCGGCGAGTTGATGCGGATGAGCGAGAAGCTGTTTTCCGCGTTGCCAGCTAATTTCGTCGTCCGCGTCTTTCGGCGTCGATTCATTCAAGACTTCACGCCCCGCGGCGTTGAGACGCGGCGCGATCGTATAGCCGACGTCGTCGCTCGTGATACGTTTGGGACGCGTCGAGGAATATTCGAGAAGGAATTTGACGCCCATCGGAAGCCGATCGACAAGCGAACGCTCAAGAGCATAGCGCACGAGCGTTCGGTTTTCATCGCGTAGCGGCACGACGTCGGCGATCGTTCCAAGCGCCGCGTAGCCGATCGCTTCGAGAAGAAATTCGCGCATTTCTTGCGACGTCTTTTCTCCGTCGGGGCCCATTTCCACGCCAAGTTGCCACGCGAGTTTGAACGCGACGAACGCCCCGCAGATATCGGGAAAAGGGTACGCCGGCTCCCCTTCGAGAAGAAGCTTCGGATGGACGATCGCAGGACAGTCGGGAAGAACCTGACGCCCAGTCTTTTCGTCGACAAGAGGCGAATGGTGATCCGTTATGACAAGATCGAGCCCAAGTTCTTTGGCGTAGGCCGCCTCTTTCAGACTCATGATTCCGCAATCGACGGTCGCCACGACCTGCGCTCCGTTTTCCTCCTTGAGACGTTTGAGCGCGGCGCAGTTGAGCCCGTATCCCTCTTCAAGACGATTGGGCACGTAAAAGACGCATTTTCCGCCGCATTTTTTGATTCCTTGTAGGAGGACTGCGGTGGCGGTCATTCCGTCGACGTCATAGTCGCCGTAAACGACGATTTGCTTTTGCGCCCGAATCGCCCTGGCGAGAAACTTAGCCGCCTGAACGCAACCGGGCAGCCGCGCCGGATTATGCAGTCCGCGAGAAAGGCTGGGCGGCGCGAGAAAGGAAATGATTTTATCGGGTTCGTGGAAGCCTCGCCCTAATAAGGCTTGAGCCACAAGGGGCGAGATCTTCGTTTGACGCGCGATCCTCTCCACCGCGTCGGGATCGTACGGCCTTGCCAGCCATAGTTTGGGTTTTTCTGCTTCTGCCATCGACACTCTTTCTAAACGACCAGATCTATCAACGGGTTCCGCTTCCTTGAACCCCGCGCTGGTCTTGCGCGCTTCTTTGGATCGTTTTTAAGTTCTTATTGTAACAGCTCTAGGGTTGGCGCGTCAAGTCCCCAAAGCTAATATCGTCTCGACTATTCTAGTCCCAGCGTCGCTCATACGCAAAAGAACGCGGACTCCAGCGAACGCCGATGCGAATTTTTTAATGAAGTTCATGAGGAACGAGGGTGGCGCGACGTTTTTTTCTACGGACGTCGACGCGTCATACTTTTGATCGAAGCGTTCGTTAATTGGACGGGCGGCGTCGAGACAGCGCGTTTTGCCGACTTTCTAAAGATAATCTTTAATTCCTTTCTATTTCTTCGTTTATAACGCATGACTGTTGCAGAGAACACGAATGAATTCGTTGTTTTTTTTGCCGGTGGCGTCGCATATTAATAAAATAACCAATATAATGGGGCGATAGGAAGATAGAATAAGGGCGCAACTTTCCAAAAGAAATTTTTGGGTTAAATTTATCACTAATTCAGGATGACGCGGAAAGACGCGTAGAGTGGTAATCGCGTCTAAATTCAGCTTAGAGCACGGCGGATACGCCGAATAGAAGAACCATGGCTTCGGTCTGCGATTCAGCGGGACGAGGCGTCGCCATAAGGATCAGCCATTATGCACATTCTATTTGTCACAAGCGAAGCGACCCCTTGGTCGAAGACAGGAGGTTTGGCCGACGTCTGTAGCGCGCTTCCTAAGACGCTTTCTCTTCTTGGTCGAAAAGTCTCTATTGTGACTCCTTACTATCGTTGCGTTCGCGATTGGTTTCTCAAGAATCGCGGCGCGGAGCCTGAGGCGATGTACGGGGTAACTCTAAGCGCGCCGATGGGTAAGAATGAATGTCGCGGAGGCGTTCGTAAGGCGACGTTGGATGGAACGAATGCGACGGTCTATTTTATTGAGCACAACGACTTCTACGGACGCGAAGGAATCTATAATTACCAAGGCGTCGATTATGCGGACAATTTTCAACGATTCGCATTTTTAAGTCGCGCGTCGCTAGAACTCATCCGACGCTTGTCGCTAGAGGTGGACATAATCCATGTCAACGATTGGCAGACGGCGTTGGTTCCGGTCTATCTCGACACGCTGTATCGCTCTCGCTCGCGTTTGGACAGCGGCATATCCTTTGGCAGAGTTGCATATCCTAAGATAACCGACGTGGCGGGTGACGACGCGCCCTTATTTGACCGAATTAAAACGGTTTTGACGATCCATAACCTTCGTCATCAAGGAAGGTTTTGGCGCGGCGCGATGGACTCCCTGGGACTCGACTGGAGTCTTTTCTCATACGACAAGATGGAATTTTACGGTCAGGTTAATTACCTGAAATCGGGCGTAGTCTTTGCCGACGCGATCACGACGGTCAGTCCTCAGTACGCGCAGGAAATTCAGACGAAGTTTTTTGGCGAGCGATTGCAAGGCGTTTTAAGAGAGCGCGCGAACGACCTGGTCGGTATTCTTAACGGTATCGACACGGAGGAATGGAACCCTGCGAAGGACGAGTATATTCCTGCCAATTATGACGTCGAGCACATCTACCCCGGAAAAAGCGAGTGCAAAGCGCGACTTCAAGAAGAGCTAGGTCTTCCCGTCGAACCGAAAACGCCTCTCCTTGGTGTTGTGAGTCGCTTTGATCCTCAAAAAGGATTGGATCTTGTCGCCGAGGTTGCGGGTAATTTTATTGAACAGTACGGCGTTCAATTTGTGATCCTCGGGTCGGGGGAGCGCGAATTGGGAGATCGATTCCGCGGTTTAGCGTATCGTTATCCGCGCAACTTCGTACTGCGCGACACATTCTCCGTCGCCCTTTCTCACCGCATCGAAGCGGGCGCCGACGTCTTCCTGATGCCTAGCCGATACGAGCCGTGCGGACTCAATCAGATGTATAGCTTGCGTTACGGAACTCTTCCGGTTGTGCATAACGTCGGCGGTTTGCACGACACGGTCGTCAACGGATCGGAAGAGAATATACGCGCGGGAATCGCCAACGGTTTCCTTCTTTATTGTTTCTCCGTCGACGATATGACGAAGGCTCTGAACTGGACGTTGGAGTGCTATCGCCACCGTCCCGACGATTGGCAAAAAATGATGCGCACGGCGATGTCTTGCGATCATTCGTGGCAAAAGAGCGCGCTGGAGTACGACGCCCTCTATAACAAGCTTTTGTCGAAAATCTGAGAGCATGCCTGAGTTTAAATATAAAGCGAAGTCGCGCGCCGGTAAGGACGTCGTGGGCCTCATGACCGCTAACACGCGGAAAGAAGCTCTCGAACGCTTGGCCGCCCAGAAACTATTTCCGATCTCTGTTGAAGACGCGCATAAGAACGACGTCAACGTCGACAAGTGGTTTCGAAAAAAGCCGCCGACCGCCGCCGTCGCCGACTTTCTTACGCAACTCGGGGAACTACTCGAGAACGGGGTGCCCGTGCTGACGGCGTTCCAAGCGTTGAGTAAGCAAACGCCGAACGCCGCGCTACGCGAGGTCGTTCAGGATATTGGCGATCAAGTCGCCGACGGCCAAAGTCTAGACGCCGCTTTCGCGTCGCATAACAAAGTCTTCGACGATCTGACGCTGAGCGTTATTCGCGCGGGAAACGAAGGCGCCTTCTTGGAGGCCGCGCTCAAAAGAACCGCGAAATTCATTGAAGACCAAGAGGAAATTAAGTCCCGTATTAAGGGCGCGATGATTTATCCGAGCGTTTTGGCGACCGTCGGCGTTATCGTCGTATCAGTTCTCTTGATCGCCTTCGTCCCGAAATTTGAACCGATGTTCGAATCCGTCGTCGATAGCGGAAAAAGTCTCCCTATTGCGACCGTCTGGCTTTTGGCGTTTCGTGATTTCTGCGGCAAGTACGGCCTCTATCTCCTTGGCGGGTTGATCGCGTTCGTCGTATGGGCGAAAATTCAAGCGTCGACTAAATCGGGAAGGCGTTTTCTCGACAAATGGAAGCTCCGCATACCAGTGATAGGCCCCGTCGCGCAAGGCTCCGCCGTTTCGAAGCTCTGCCGCGTTCTCGGAACTCTGTTGCAAAACGGCGTGCCGATTTTGCGCGCCCTCGAGATTAGCGCGCGTTCGACGGGCAACGCCCTTTTGCAGGCTTCCGTCGAAAAGGCTGTCGACGCCGTTTCCGCTGGGGAACCGCTGTCGAAGCCGCTGCAAGAGAGCGGGCTCATTCCGCCTCAGGCAATGACGATGATCTCGATCGCCGAGGAGTCCAACACGCTGGAAAAGGTCTTGCTCAATCTTTCCGATTCATTAGAGCGTCAGCTTTCGAAAAAAATCGATATTATGGTTCGTTTACTTGAACCGATGATGCTGTTGATGCTCGCGGGCGCGGTCTTCTACATCATTTTGGCGCTGTTGCTACCCGTTTTCCAGATGACGGACGCGGCGTGACGCGCAAGGAGCTGCTGTGCAAAATAGCGAAGCGTATTTGAATCCGAGCGTCGTTCAATCGATCAAACGCCTCGATTTGAAGGCTCAATTTATCGTGAAAGGCTTCATGCACGGACTTCATTCGAGTCCGTTGCAGGGCTTTTCCGTAGAATTTAGCGAGCATCGAAAATATGAGCCGGGAGACGATCCGAAGGATCTTGACTGGTTCCTTTACGCGCGGACGGACAAATATTACGTGAAGAAATACGAGGCGGAGACGAACATGACGGGGTGGCTCGTCGTGGATTCGAGCGCCTCGATGGGGAGCGACGCTAACGGCGAGCGCGTGACAAAGTTTGATTACGCGATTTCTCTAGCCGCCGCGCTCTGCTATCTCATGATTAGTCGCCAAGACCCCGTCGGATTGGCGACCTTTGGCGAAAAGCTTGGCAAATCGCTCCCGCCGCGCTCAAAGCGTTCTCAGTTTGGCTCGGTCTTGTCGACCCTTGCGCAGTTGCGACCCGTGGGAGAAACGAACGTTGCTCATTCTCTTGCGCAGTTGGCGGGGATGCTGAAACGCGCGTCTCTGATTATGATTTTTTCCGATCTCTTAGGGGAGCCGGAAGAAACGCTCCGCGCGATTTATCGGTTGCGTCACGCGGGGCACGACGTGATTATTTTTCACATTCTTGACGACGCCGAGGCGCGTTTTCCTTTTCAAGGAACTGTCGAGTTAGAAGATCCGGAAACGGGAGAAACGATGGTTGTCGACGCCGAAGCGGTGCGCGACGATTATCTCAAGTCGCTCGAGGCGTTCCGCGAACGTTTTCGACGCGAGGCGTCGCGCGCAAAATTCGACTTCGTTGAACTCGACGTGACGATTCCCTTTGACAAAGCGCTTTTAGAGTACTTGACGGCGCGCGCCGCGAGAAAATAAGGCGAAACGCCGCTAATCGCGTCTGATCATGTTTCGTTCGACTCGTCCTGTTTATTGGGAACATTGAGCATATCTATTACGTTGGGTGCGCTCGACTCGTTTGGCGGAGTTTGCTCTGACGTCGCTTCCGTTGGCGTCGGCGCGCCTTTTTCGCCTTTCAACGCGTTGCGCGTTTTTCGTTGAGGCACGCCCTTAATCGGACGTACTTCGTTCGTCGGAAGGACGACGCGACGCCCTTCTCGGTCGTTGTCGTTTAATATCTCAACGACGACCTTTTGCGCCAGAAGCTGCTGTTCTATTACTCGTCCGACGCCCGCGTCCGTCGAGACGTAAGAGCCGATCGCGGGCGATTTTTTTTGCAGCTCGCAGTAATAGTCGTTCTCATAGCGCATGCAGCATTTTAGGCGACCGCAGTGTCCTGAGATTTTCGAGGGATCGCAAGTTTCAACCTGAATTTTCGCCACCTTCATCGCAACGGAGGGCATGCGGATGAGAAAAGTATTGCAACAGACTTCGCGTCCGCAGTCTCCAATAACCTCGCGAAGTTTTGTCGCGTCGCGCACGCCGATTTGTTTCATCTCAATGCGCACCTGAAATTCCGCCGCCAGTGAACGAACGAGTTCGCGGAAATCGACGCGTCCCTCCGCGACGTAGTAGACGATTAGACGTTCTCCCCCAAGAATACGCTCGATTTTGACGAGTGAAAGCCCAACGTTAAGACGATGAACCGTTTTCAGACAGCGCATAAAATCATCTTTTTCACGCGCCTTGTTATTCGCGATCCGTTCCTTGTCTTGATCGGTGAGGAGGCGAACGAATTCAGGCTGTGGAATCGAAATTTTTTTCAAGTCGTCCGAGGAAACTTCCGACGATTGCGCGAGGGAGGAGGGGCCGAAAATCATTTCTTTGATTTGTTCAAGGCTTGCTTCGCAAACGACCGTTCCTAACTCAAGTCCGCGCAAGGTTCGCACCGCGATCTTAACTCCATGACGCAACGATTGCGCGTCCTCTTCTGAACAGACGATTCGCGCGACAGTGCGCATGGCGCTGTAGCGAATAAGAAAACTCTTCATCGTTATAATAATCTATCCATCGTAAACGCCGCTTGCGACGGCGAGAATTCAAAAAACAAAAGAACGCCCGCGAGACGATAATTTTGACGTTCGGGGCGTTTCTATTTTACGTGCGCGACGTTAGAGTCAAGCGTCGCGCGACTAGAGAATAATTAGAAGAGTTCGTCAACTTGATCGTAACCGTTGTGATAGACGGGCTTAACGAGCTCGGCGACGCCAGGCGTCTTGAGTTGGTCAAGATTCGTAACCTTGAGATTCTTCGCGTCCCAAAGAACCTTTTCGCCTTCGCCGTTCGCAGCCGCCCAAATAGCGAGGTTGCCAAGGAGGATCGTTTCGGTGAGAGGACCGGCGTGATTCGGGAAGTTTGACCAGCAGATTTCGGGCTTATCCTGCCAAATCGCTTGGAACCACTCGTACTTATGACGCGCGTCGTCGTCGCGACCTTGTTCGTCGATCGGAGCGATGACGAATTCCGTCTGATCTTCGGGAATCCACGGAATCTCTTTACCGCCCTCTTCATGGAAGGTTCCGCCCAAGCCCGCACCCTTGGAACCGATGACGAAGCAACCGCCGCCTGCGTCGACGTTGTTGAACCCGTACTTCTTGGTGAGTTCGGTCGGAGGCGTCTGGGAAGAGTCGTACCATACAAATTTAATCTTTCCGCGATTTTCGTTGGGTTCGAATTCGAAGGTGGTCGTCGAGCTCGCGGGGAAGGAGTCGAAGTCGTGTCCGGAGCTGGTTGCGACGACGCTCGACGGGTTGCGCAAGTCGGTTCCTTTGAAGATCATATTGACGTTATGGCAGGCCATGTCGCCGAGAGCGCCGGTGCCGAAATCCCACCATCCGCGCCACTGGAAGCTGTGGTAGATACCGGGCCAGAATTCGCGCTTGGGCGCGACGCCGATCCACGATTCCCAATCGACGCTCTTGAGAGCCGCGGCGACTTGTCCCTTCTTTTCTTCGATCAGATCCTGAACGACTTCTTCGTCGGTCTCTTCCTTCTTCGTTTGTTCGATGAACTTCTCCATCGTCATGGCGCGATTGGGGCCCTGCGCCCAAATAGGACGGTTCGTCCAAACATGGACTTCGGAGATATCGCCGATAACGCCCGCTTTGTATTGAGCGGCGGTTTTGCGGAGCCAGTCGCTAACGCTTCCTTGGTTGCCCATCTGCGTGCAGACGCCGGTCTTTTTCGCGAGTTCTTGCATCCAGCGCGCTTCATAGATCGTTCGTACAAGCGGTTTTTGCGTATAGACGTGCTTGCCCATCTTCATCGCCGCAGCGGTAATAATCGCGTGCATATGGTCGGGCGTGCTGATCGTCACCGCGTCAAACTTGTCTCCCATTTCCGCGAAAAGTTCGCGATAATCGGTATACGCCTTCGCGTCGGGAAATTCTTTTTTCTTACCGTCAAGAACGTTGTAGTCGACGTCGCAAAGGCCGACGACCTTGCCGTAGTATCCTGCTTGCGTGATATCTCCCGCGCCCTTGCCGCCAACGCCGACGCCCGCGACCGCGACGCTCTGAAGAGCCGACGCGCGCGCTGGTTTAAAAGCGTTCCCCGAGGCTACAAGGAAACCTGCGCCCGCTACTGCCGACGCTTTGATAAAATCACGACGTGTCGTTCTCATGTCTGTTCTCCTGCGATAGATGTAACGAATGTTGTACGCTCGCAAAATTGAATAAGCAATTTCACCGAACTCTGTTGGTATTTTCCAGAATGGCGAGGTGAAAATCAAGAGTTTTCGACGTTTTTCTTAAAATTTTTTAGTACAAAAAAAGCCGCGACCGAAGTCGCGACTTTAGGTTGCGCGGGGATGCGTTGTCAGAATTATCGCCGAGGCGGGGCCGCGTTAATCGGACCGCCTGGGTGGGGCCCATGCGCCGGAGTCGACGGACGCGGCTTTACGACGCGATCGTTTGGCGGGGGGACGGGCTTGTGGCTAGGCGCGTGTCCGCCCGGTTTAACTCCGGGATGCGGCGCGGGAAAGACCGGGCGCGGGCCAGCGTGACCAGGTCTCGCTGGCGGCGGCGCCGGTCGAAAATACGGCGGATAGTAGGGTCGATAGACCGGATATCCATAGTGCGGCGGGGGAGGAACATGACCGAACCTCGGTGGAGGCGGCATGTAGCCGTAGAACGGCGGAGGCGGGGGAAGCGTGTCGATGACAAGCCCCGGTCCGCGATCGCCGAGATCGACGCCGACGTAGGTTCCGCCGGAATTCAAGGAAAAGGAAAAACCATCCGCTGACGCTTGGCGCGGGTAAGCGAATAATGACGCTACGACAAATAACGACGCGGCGATCGCTAAACGTTTCGACATGCGTTTCATGGCGAGTCCTTCAAAGAAGCGTTCAAACACGTAGGAAATGTGGAGGTTGCTATTAACGATAAGGCGTCGCGCGGTAATATCCGCGATAGCCGTAATTGACGCGGGTTCCGTAATATCGCGAGTTGTATCCGCCGCGATAGTAGCTTGGAGGGAGCGCGCGACCGGACTGGTAAACGCGCGGCAGCGCGGGAGTCGGCGCGACGATCCGTTGCGTGGGAAGATTCAGCGAACTGTATTCTCGGTACCTAGACGGATAAAAAGCCTGGGCGCTTTGCGTTCCCCAAAACGCTAGGAGAGAGAAAACGAACGCCGCCGTCGCCAGCGAACAAAGAATTCTTCTCATGTTACTTGTCTCCTCTTAAGTCGTTTTAGATCGCAAACAGCGGCAAGATTCCAAAAGAGCGCCAGAGCGCGAACGGCGCGCGTTGTTGGACTGGGAGGCTACGCGCCGTTCGCCCCCAGCTTAATTACCTGTACGATAAAAATCAGATAATTAAGCCGAAAAATAAAAAATTTCGCAAGAATTTTTAGCGGGGGCCATAAGCCGGACGAGGGCCGGGGCCCAGAGGCGTCATGCCGCCAAAGTGATTCGGGCCGGGAACGTGAGGCCCAGGGCCGAAATACGGACTCGGTTTGAAGGGATTGGGACGCACTGGGTAGGGGCCCGGATACGCGTTTGCGCTCGGACGCGGGGGCATGACGCTTGGCGCGGGTCTAGGCGCGGGT
The DNA here is from genome assembly GCA_004556055.1 of Planctomycetaceae bacterium. Classification (GTDB taxonomy): domain Bacteria; phylum Planctomycetota; class Planctomycetia; order Pirellulales; family Thermoguttaceae; genus RUG369. Next base: position 24,849 of record SFIW01000018.1, on the reverse strand, counting down.
CTAGGAGCGAGATGGATTGCGGGCGGAACGGCGGCCAAGTGAGGCGCCGTGCGATATGCGGGCCCATAGACGACGGCGCGCGGTCTTTCGACGACGATCACGCTTGGCGTCGCGACGACGGCGGGAGCGACGTACGTTGTTTCAGGCTCGACGAGTTCTGTTTCTGTAACAACTTCCTCTGTCTCGGGAACGACGTATTCCGTTTCGACGACTTCGTCGGGAATATCAAGATTGACGTAGAGACTCGCGGAAGGATGGTAAAACGCGGGGGGCTCGATTGGAATCGGCGCGGGGGCGACCGGTTCTCCGGAACCGAAGCTGATTGCAAAGGGCCCTCTGGAAAAGAAGAAGTTAAAGGCTTCTGCGCGACGAGGCGTCAGGAGAGAAAAAACTCCAAGCGCGACGAAGCTCGCCGCTATCACTATGATTCTTGTTGTCCGCATAGAGTTGTTCCTAATTGGTTTAACGTTGAGGACTGGCAAACCGTTTCCGCAAGTTAGACGCTCTGTAAGGGCGTCGGGTTTCTAAAAAAAAAGCCGTCGTCGAAATGGACGACGGCGCGCGGTTATTTACGCCATTAACGTGAAATTGGTAAAAGCTTCTTTACTCAGTTTGTCTCTTCAAGAACTTCTTCGACGGTTTCTTCGAGCTGCTGTTCAATAGCCGCGCCCTCTTCGAGCAGGTCGTCAAGAGTCGCGTTCGCTTGATTGATCGCTTCGCTAACGGCTTGGGCCGCCGCTTCGCCTTCAACCGCTTCGACGGCGACAGCCGCCGCAGGTTCGGCGGAGATTTCTTTCATGAGATTGCCGTAACCAACGACGATCGTCGAGTATAGGAGCGTGCCGATCGCGATTCCAAGGAGCGCCTTCGTAAAGCGGCTGGAGCCTTTCCATTCGTGAAGAACCAGACCCCACAGCGAGCTGAAGATAATGATCGACGCCATGTGGAGAGTCCAGCTGGAGAACTTATATTCGCCCATGCGCGTTTCGCCCATCGAATAGAAGAAAAACTGGAAGTACCAGGTGGTTCCCGCGAGGGCTGAGAAGAAGAGGTTGCTCAGGTAGTTGACTTTGACGGTCTGACCGGGCTGATCGGGATCTTGGATCGTCGTCGTGCCGAACTGGTAGAGGGTCTTGTTCTTGAGCATGAGGTACAAACACCAGAGGAAGTTGGTCGTGAAACCGCCAAGGAGAATCACGCAAAGCTTGGGAAGACCGACCCAGAGATCGCCCGTTCCGTGCTCGGCGGCGATCTCCGCGACGGGTTCCATCGCCTGGATGCCGAACGCCATGCAAGCGCTGAAGAACCCGGAGACGAGAGCGATGAGGATACCTTTGGTGAAATTAAATTCTTTAACTGCGGCCTTTTTCTCTTCCGCAGGCATTTCACGCTCTTTCGACATCCCTGCGAAACCGGCGATGATAACGCCAAGGAGGCAAACGCCAAGTCCTAAAAGAATGACGCAATATGGAGGTTGCGATTGGATATTCTCAATAATTGTTCGCGCGTAAACGTCTGGGATGAGCGTTCCCATGACGGTGCAGATACCGAGCGCAACCGCCATACCAAGGGACATGCCCAAATAACGTAGAGTCAACCCGAAAGTCAGACCGCCGATTCCCCAAAGCATACCGAAAAGATAGCCGAGGCAACACGCTTTAGGATTGGCTGACAAACCTTCTCGAAGGACGGGGATAAGATCGTTGGTAAGCAAACCTGCCATGATCCATGGAGCGATGATCCATGAAAAGAAGCCCCCCGCGAGCCAATAGACTTCCCACGACCACTTTTTGACCGCTTTATAGGGAACGTAAAAAGAGCCGGAGGCGAGACCGCCGAGCCAGTGGAATAAAACGCCGCCAAGAACGCCTGATAACATGAAAATTTCCTTGTTCAAATAAAGTTCAACGAATCTTCGAGACAGGAATCTCGAGAAGACCTTGTAAAGATCGAAAGCGTCGTGTCTCTACCGTGTTGGAAACTTCACGGAAAAGACGTCTTTCTGGAATTGTAAACGACGCGCTTTCCTTTTGCAAGACCGCGAATAATCCTTTTCAGGCCTTTTTAAAGCTCTTCTAGGTAACTCAGCGTTATCGGAGCGAAGTCGTCGTAAACCAAGCGCTCGGGCTCTAATAATCTTCCACATTCCCGCATCCCTTCGACAAGAAACGCGCGCGGATTGATTTCCCCTCTTTGACAAAGATCAAGGATTGAATCAACGACCCAGCGACACACGACGTCGGCGAAGCGTAAGTCGTCGGCGGTCCACGGCGCTAAATACGCTTTGGTCTTCGCCGACTTGTTTAAGACGATGTATCCGAGTTTTACCTCTTCTTTTTCCGACGAAGGGGAGATCGTGCGCAGAAAGTGGCGGTAAAGAGGCAGCTGCAAATTCACCCATGTTTCGTGGTGCAATTCCTCAAAGTCGTGGAGCCCGTACTTTTCGATGAAGAGGCGCGTCGGGTTTTTAGCGCCGAAACGCAGAGGCTGAACGTGTTTGTGATCGACCGTGTTCCCTGGGCGGGAATTGAGTAACAGTTCCTCCGTAGGATCGATGATCTCGTCCTTCTTTTTTCCCTTTTTCTCGCGCGTTCCTTCGTCCGTGACGTCGAAGGTTTTGTAGTCGAAGACGTACCAACAATTACGTCGCGGGTCGTAGTCGATCCGGTCGATGCGCCCTTGGATTTCGACAAGATTAAGACCGGGAGGCGTCGGCCCCTTAACGCCGAGATCTGCCGGAACGATTCGCGCGGACTCTTCGACGTATTTGACGACGCGACCGCTCTCGCGCCAACGCGCCTGCCACGACGAGAAAGCTCGAAGTCGGCGGCGCAGTTCTTCCACTTGCACCCGCACAAAGGGCGAGGAGAATTCATGAAAACGCTCCGCAACGAGATCGTCAAGTTTGCGCGACGTCCACGCATAGATCGCCGATTCGTTGGCGCTGGAGCGGATCTTTTCGTCTTTTCCGAACGCGCGTAAAACGTCGTGCGCAAGATTGCCGAAATTCGCAGCGTTTAGCTCGTTCGACGCGACTTCCGGGCTTTGAAGACCGACGATTCGGTCGAGGAAAAAAACGTACGGACTTGCGAGAAATTTTTGAAAATCCGTGACGTTGAGAGAGAGGCGCCGCGCTCCTTCTTGCGAAGCGAGAAGCGCGTCCCAATTAACGCGTAAAGTCGGCGCGCGGAACCCTTTGCGCGATTCAGGAGAAACGACGGTCGCTCCGGGACGAGGAAAAACGCGCCCCGAGTGACGACGACGAAGGCGTTCGAAATTACTATGTCCTTCGTCCCCGAAGTACTTGACGACGCGACCCGGTATCGCGTTTGGATCCGTCGCAAAGATGAAGCGACTGGGAAGTTTCGGATCCTGCTGGAGGGATCGATCGCTAAAGACGACGAAGAACGCGTCGCGCGACGCCGCAAGGGTGTACGCAAGGTACGCGTCTCGCGCGTAGACGCGCGTCGAGTCGGAAAGCCCGAGCGTTTCGCACATCCCGTTGGGTAAAAAGAGATCGCTCGAAACGCTCGACGGCACAATTCTTTCGGTGAAGCCCGTGAGAATGAGGTACGGCGCGTCGTCAAAAAGGAGATCAAGCCAACCTTGAAGTTCGACGACGTCGTCTTGGGGCGTCGAAGGCACGGTCGATTTGCCGAGCTCATTGAGGATGAGACGCAGCGCTAAGGAACCGGCGACTTCGTCGTCCGCGCCGAATTCGGGAACTTCGTACAGCGCGTCTAGTTCGTGCGAAAAGACGTTGAGAAAACCTTGAATTTGGAATTGGGCGTCGCGTGAGACGTGGGCGGGGACGGGAGCGTATATCTTTGCGACCAAATTAGCTAGGGGTTGCGTCCAGTTTTTCAGGGGCGCTTTTTTGAGATTTGCCACGAGTCGGACGGGTTCCGCTTCGGAGACGAGCGCAAAGTATTCCCCTTCGTGAATCTTTCCTTCCGCTAGGTCGGCGTTCATGAGGTCGATCCCCGAGCGCAGCGTCGGATCGACTGTTACGCGCGGTCCTTGGTCTTCGTAAAAATCGACGAGCGCGGAGTCAAGAATGTGCGCGGCGCGGCGCAGTTTGGAGTAGAAGCGATTCCTCTTGCTATTGTCTTCGTCGACGTATCGAAACCAGCGATTCGGATCGACGATCGACGGAAGAATTTGCGCTCGATATTGATTGAATTCGACGAGGGCGCCAGCGCAGAAACTTGCGGCTTTGACGTTCGGCGTTTCGGACGTCAAAGCGTCTTCGGAGAGTAATTCGTCTTCCGCTTCGTCCTCTTCCGCAGATTCTTGCGCTTCTTGACGCGCTTCTTCCTCTTCTCCTTCAACTTTCGGGAGCGGATATTGATTCCAAACGCTATTAATCCATCGTTCGACGTCGGGGCGTCGCAAAAGTTCGCCAAAGACGTCATACGAACGCGTTTCGAGATACTGCGCGAGAAGTTCAAGAGTTCGATAGACGCGGTTGTGGGGGGCGGATTCTCCTTCGCCTCGAATCGTCGCGTATCCAAGTCGCGCGGCTTCGTTGGAGATGAAAGGGACGGATTCGGGATCGGGGGCGCCAATCGTGAGCGTTTCGGAGGGAATGGGGGCGTAGAAGTCGCTTTCCGACGTCGAGTTGGGATTGACGGAAAGTTCGCGAATAAGAAGGGCCGCGGCCTCTCCTTCTTCGATGGGAGATTCGACCTGAAAAATGTTTTCTTCCGGAATCGGCAGGGAGAAGGGCGGCGCGTCGCCGGAGCGTTGCGGATCCCAGCGCTCGGGTCGCAGAACGCCGAATTCGTCGAAAAAATCTTCGGGATGATCTCGAAACGCGACGTCGAAGGGGGAGAGTTCCCCGCGCGGCGTGGGAGCGTAAACCCAGAAATTGACGGTGTTTCCAAGCGCGGCGAAGACGTCTTTTTGCTGTTTTCCGAGGTCGGTCGCGCCAATGACGTAATATTCGCACGGCGCGTCGTTTGCCGTTGTCGCCGGGCTGATCGCGTTGTGTTTGAGCGCGTTTTCACGCGCCGCGTCGCGGTCGACGTACCCCGCGCGTTCAAGTTCCTCGCGGTATAAACCGTCGAGAACCGCGATAGAGAGCCAGCGTTTTTCTTCGGTCGGCAAGCCCTTTCGTTGGCAAGCGCGCGCGACGTCTTGATGCGTAAGACGTTCGTTGGCGAGCTTATGCGCGAGCGTTACGAAGGTCTGCGCGAGGTTGAGCGTCGTTTGAGGATTGGCGGCGAGGTTCTGAAGGGTCGTTTTCTGATCTTCCCCGTTTCGGCATGGGAAGAGCGCGGCGGCGTATTCGAAAAAGTCGGGATCCTGCAAGAAACGCGTAAGAGCGCGCCGTTCACAGTACGCGCACGTCAGCGTATTGGCGATCGGTCGCGTCTGTTCGTAGAGCTTTTCGGGGGTTTCGCCGACCGTTAAGTAGAGAGGCGGAGTCCAGACGGGAGTGAATTCGCCGTTTTTAATTCCTTCCGAAACGCGGCGCGTAACGAACGCCTCCAAGGTTCTGATCGCGCGCCGACCGGGTAGAACGCAGATCATGGGCGACATGTCGAGGACGCCGCCGAGGGCGCGAGAGGCGGCGATGCGGACGAGTTCTGCGGCGACGGTTTCGAGAAACGGCGCGTCGGGGGAGAACCCGACGTCGTGGGGAAAAAATACGCGTTGCACGGCGCTAAAACCTTGAACTTTTGTTGCGCGACTCAAGAGACGCTAGGATTATTGAAGAATGACGACCCAATAGGCTAAAAAGATCGCCAAACCGCCTAATAGGGCGGCGACCGTCCAGAGAAGACGTTCGGGATTAGGATCGTAACAAGCCTGTTCTTGCGCGTTTTTCCGCGCGAGAAATTCATCTACTTCGCTGGAGACCGAACCGTCGATTTTATACTCTTCGCCGGAGCCAAAATCGTAGTCGCACCATTCGCAAAAACGTGGAAACACGGGGGTAAACGCTTCGGAACAGACGTTGCAAAGGAGGGCGGGGGGCCGCCCGTTGGAACGAACCGCGCAGTTGGAGAGCTCCGCCCAGGAGCGAAGCCTCGATTGACGTCGTTCGTCTAGAAGTTCGGGCGTTTCTTCGAAATCGGCGTCTTCATACTCCTCCGCGCGACAGGAGTGAGAAGAACTCCCGGCGCAAGAGCAGGTCGCGCGCGCGGGCTCTTCTGGTTTGGTCGGCAAAGTAGGATCGTAATAATCCTGCGCCGCGAGCGGAAAGAGATCCCCGGAGGTCTTGCACACGGGGCATCTAGTGATGCGTCGTCTTCCGCACCGAGGGCATTTCGGCCATTGTTGGAGCGCTTCTTGAAATTCTTCTTCCGTATCGAAGTGGTCGCGGTATTTCCATGCGGATTTGAGGTAATCTTCCGAGAGAGGCGGAACGTAGGGATTCTCTTCTTCTTCACGTCTTAACGCCATGGAACGATCTCCTTTTTTTTATTATTTTCAATCGAAAAAACGCCTCGACGACTTCGCCATGCGTCGGGGCGTTTTCTTTGAGATAGTATAGCGTATACAGAGGCGGACGTCAGCAGACGCGTCGCTTAGACGGGGGAGGAATTAAGGACGCGCCATTTTCGTCGACGACGCGTAGTTGGATGAGTTCGACGTCGTCGTTTTTAGCGTCCGCTTTGACTTCCGTCGCCGTAGACGCCTTCTCCGCCGCGACCTGACGCGCCGCGGCTACCGTAGGGAGCGAGGAACGCTCTGTGGTGATTCCTCGAGTGGTCGCCGAGATGAAGCGCGCCATCTCAAGACCGACGCCTTCCGTGTATTCTTTTTCAATCTTTTCGACGATTTCGCGCCAGTTTAGACCCGTCTTGTTATAAAGAATGCGATAAACGCCCTTGAGCGTCTTAATATCCGCAGAGGTAAAGCCCGCGCGGCGAAGCCCGACGAGGTTGAGTCCGACGACCTGACTCGAGAGCCCGTCGACGGTGACGAAGGGTGGAACGTCGCGCACGAGATGCGCCTGCCCGCCAACCATCGCGTACGCGCCGATACGAACGTACTGGTGCGCGCCCGCCGCTCCCGAGACAAACGCGCGACGCCCAACGGAAACGTGCCCCGCGAGCATCGCGTTGTTCGCCATGATAACTTCGTCGGCGACGCGACAGTCGTGCGCTATATGGACGTTCGCCATGAGCATGCAGTCGTCCCCGACGATCGTGCTGTCTTGCGTACGCATCGAACGATGGATGGTCACGTTCTCGCGAATGATATTTCCGTCGCCGATAATCGTGCCGCCGCACTCTTCTTCCGCGAGACCGACGCATTGCGGAAGTCCGCCAAGCGTCGCCCCTTCGAAGATGTGGTTGTTTTTACCGACGACAGTTCCTTTTTTGATCGTGACGCGCGCTTCGAGAATTGTGCCATCCCCGATAGACGCCCCCTCTTCTACGACGCAGAATGGACCAATTTGGACGTCCTGTCCAAGCTTGGCCGTTGGATCGACCAGTGATAAACGATGAATTTGCGTTCCCATGCGAAGACTCCTGAGCTTGTCTTGTGAACGTGCTACAACTTGAGTAAGACGATTCCCACGCGCCAAGCCGTTTCGTCCTGAAATCGTTGCCGTCAAGTTATTCGCATCATAATGAACCGACGCATTTTGAGAAATATCGAAACAGCGATTTTTTAATATTTTTTATGATTTTCGGTAAAATGTTTCCGTTAAGAACTCTTTGTATCTTCTCTAATCCGAACAAGTGGAATCGAGGGGGAAGCAATATTGTTTTTTAGTCGCAAAAAAGGAGGACTATCGCAGTTTTTTTTACCGATTTTTCATAAAAACTGTGATGCGCAGCGTGTTTCTGCGTATTTTGATTGTAATAGAACGCGGCGTTTCTTGCGCGATTGGGCGTGAAATGGCGCGGACGATGCGTTCTTGGGTTGGGTCTTACGCGTTTTGCGTTATTCTTGAGAATTTGCCATGAAGAAAAATCTGACGACTGCCGCTCTTACTTGCGTATTGGCGTTGGGGGGCGTGTGCCCCGCCGTTTTGCGCGGAGACGACGCTCTAGGGAACGGCGGAATTTCCGAGCCTGCCGCCGCGTATACCGGCGTTGTGACGTTGCGCGCGTCGTCCGATTCTCCCCTAGTCGCGTCTGTGCCTCGTTCTAACGCCGCCAATAAAGAGGTTGTCGCGACCGTTTCCCGTTATATTAACGCCGCTAAAAAAGAATATTCTCCTCAATATGGTTCGCAAACCGTCGCTATTCGCGAACAGATCGTTCAAAAACTGCGCGATTATAGCGACTATGTTTCGCAATCGGGAGCGGAAGACGAACGCGCCTTCGTCGCCGAGCTTCATCTAGATAATCTCATCAAATTAGCGGAAGAATCGCCGACTCTCTTCCAAACGCGTTTAGCTTCCGCCGTCGAAGCGTTTTCGAATTATGTTGATTCGTCTCGCGAAAACGTCGAGCGCGAACGTAGCTTAGTCGTTTCGATGAATTACTATTTGGCGACTATTTCCGCCGCGTCCGCCGCTGCGGAGGGGCCCGCGAAAAAGGGGGAAAGAATCCCTCAGCCCGCTGAACCGTTGCCCCTTGATCCGTCGGTGCCCGTCCCCGAGGACGCGCCGGAACCCGAGGAGACGGACGAAGAATTGGAGCTTGAGAAACAGGAATGTTTTAATTACTATTGCGACGAGTTGGAACGCGCCGTCCGACTTTATTTCGCGGGGGAAGGGGAGAACTCTCTCGACGATATCGTTAGCGCGATTGGAGAGATGCGTTACTACCAGTCCGAATCTCCGTCGGTTATCCGCTTGGCGAATTACCTTCAGGGTATCTTGTCGGGCAAGAACTTCTATCTTGAAGCGAGCGAACGTTTTCTTTCGGCGTTTACATATCGCGAAGTTTCGGAGGATTTTAACGTCAACGAGAATATTCGCGGCACGTTAGCGAAAGGAAACGGCGTTTTACGCGGCCACACGGCGATTGAAATGATTCCGAACACGTCGCGCGCGGAGATGAGAATCACGCTCAACGGCAACGTGTCGACGCGCACCGTCGGCGAGAATCGCGGAGTCTTTATTCATACGGACAACGCGGGAGCTGTCGCCGCGACTAAGCCGATCTTTTTAAACGCCACCGGCCTCATCACGACGAGCGCCGCTGTGGCGAATGCAAACGTGAAATCTACCGTTCGCGGCATTGATACCAACCGCATGACGCTCTTTGGGGGCAAAATCATCAATAACAAAGTCTATCAGGAACTACCAGCGTCGGAGCGCGACAGCGCCGAGAAAGTTAAGGCGCGAGTTTGTTCCGAACTCGACTATCAGGCGAACGCACAGATCTTGGAAATGAATCGCCGCGTCGAAAAGATGGAAATCGATTCCCCCGTCTCGATGATTCGTAAACTAGTTTCCAGCACCTCCGACGATCGTTTATATATTTCGTGCGTGCTAGGACGGAATCTTCAATTTTCCGTCCCTGAACCGGCGCTGGAAGAGTCCTTGAACGAGATGAGGCGAAAGCTTGTTGGAAATCAAGTCGACGGCTATCTGGTAGCGGAAACGAGCGAAAGTAAGACGCAACAGCTTTTAGACGGCAGTCGTCTGCGCTCCTTGCGCAGTAACGGCGGACTTGCGGCCCTTGCGCCGAATCTGCACAACAATCCGGTCACGGCGGTTACGTCTCGATCTTCGTTGCCCAGGCTGGAACCCTTCAAGAATATCGCTCTCAACGCCGAAAAGAAACGTTCTTCGAATGCCGATTCGGATCTTGTGATTCGATTCCACCAGACCGCTCCGAACAACGCCGCGGGAATCGCGCTTTCCGGCGTCGTCTTCGGTCCGGGCTACGATACGCTCGACAACGTTCTTTTCCGCTTCCCCGGCGTCGATCCGTGGGACATTAAGAAGATTCTCGAGCCCTACGAGCCTAAGGAAACGAGACCCCTTGATCCAGAAGACAACATTCAAGACGTTTTTGTTCGCTTTGACGAGGTGCAACCTTTCGCGACGCATTTTGACAACGACAAAATCTCCTCCTTCCTTCGTCTGTCGTCTTGCACCGTCGACGGAAAAGAATGGGGGCCGATTGAGATTCGCATGGTTTATCGCTTAGAGAGACGCGGCGACTCCTTCGTCTTCGTTCGCGACGAACTAGAAGTGTTGCCGACAGGCTATCAGGATGGCGACGCAATCTCCGCGCGCTTCTATACCTTCCGACGAATTTTCATCAAACGTCTCGAACAGACGATCAACGAAGAGTATGTTGTCGCGACGATTCCCGTCGAGACGATCGCCGCCTACGAACGTCGCGGAGCTCTCATACCGCGCAAACTGTCGGTCGATAACGGGTGGTTCAAGATCGAGTATCAATTGGCTGCGAATTATGACGCGGAGGAACCGGAAACTGACGTCGCGACTTCCATCTGGAAGTTGCAGTAGAAGCGACGCGTGGTTTAATACAAATCCAGAAAGCCGTCCTACGAGAATCGTAGGTCGGCTTTTTTTCGTAATAAATATCGAAAACGGCGTATTTGACGAATGACTAAATAACTTGTTATTTTATCTATTTTTGTTATCTGAATTATATGTTTTGATAGTTATGAACAAACTATCTTTTTTATGTTGTCTTGATTGCTTAGTTGTGTTAATTGCAATAAAAAACACAATTGATAAATTAAGTAATTTGTTAAAGAAATAAGTGAGAATAATCGGCAAATATGAATCGCTCATGGTTAATTTTTTCTAAAAAATTCCCTTTCATGTTGCTATTTCTAGGGCCCTTTGTTAAACTAAAATAGAGTCCGGATTGTTTGTTCATTTCTTGGGAAAATAGAAATTAGCGACTTGGCGTCTCGTGAAGGGCGTCACGATACGTAGGACTTCAAGAATGAACAATAGTATCGCGTTTTTCCGTATGTGCGTCTGTCCGAGCCTGGTCGGATCCCCCCTTGATACCGAAGTCGAGGGGCTTTTCTGAACGGCGAAGGGCGAGACGGCTGTTTTTGTTCTTCGCTTTGCCGTCGCAACGTCGACGGACGAAGGGCTTCGCGGCTTCGGATACGGACGCGTCGGAATTTGAAGCTTGAAACCTGGACGCACGGGCAAGAGTCGCTCTCTCAGTCCGCCGGGTTGTCGAGTTTCAGCGCGAGATATTAAAGTTTCCATACCGTCGCGCGTTCTCTCTGGTGAAGAGAGGTGCAACGCGCTGAAGGCAAAATTTCGTTCAGGAGAATGAGATGAGTTTATTCAAACGAAATCATGACGATTCGCAAAACAACGGCGTCAATAGAGATAGCAAATCCTTGCGCGGGAGAAAGAACGAGGGGACCCGACGCGACAAGAAGGATCGCTCAAGTTTGGCCTCCAAAAAACTCAGTATGGAAGCTTTAGAAGAAAGGCAACTCCTCTCCGTCAGTCCGATGGCGCCCGCCGATTACGACGACATTCGCGCCTCGTATACCGCGGCAGCGCTCCCAGAAAATCCCGCCGATATCAATATCATCGAGATCCCAGATTTGACGGCTCAGAATCTCCAGAACGCCGTCAATGAGGCCGCGAAAACGACTCAAGACGATTTGATCGTTTTGCGCACCGATTCCAATAATTACGTTCTTGACCTCAAATCGAACGCCGTTACCGTCAACATCGATTCCGCGAATTATGGAAAACTAACGATCGTCGGCAAGGGAACCGACGCGTTGACGATCGAAGCGGTCGGCACGAACGCCTTCACCGTTCTTAACGGCGACGTAACGCTCGACGGAGCCGTCGTCTACAACTACGCGACAAGCGACGCGGTCGAAGACTCCGTGATTAAGTCCAACGACGCAAACGTCACTCTGGGACGCGCCTTCGTCGTCGTCAACCAAATCGCTAAGACCGACCCCGTCACCGGCGAAACGACGACGACCTATCTCGTCGACTCCGCCGCGACCGACGAAGAACTGGCCGCCGCCGGTATCTCTAACGCCACCGCCGTTAGCCCCTACCGCACCCTGAACAACCCGTCACAAGGCGGAGACGACTACAATCACGTCCGCAACACCGTTCACGCCGTTCTTCGCACTCAGTTCGATTACTTCGGATACAAGCCCTCGACTTACTGGGCTAACGGCGTAAGCCCCAACACGATCTACGACGCCGAGTCAAAGGGCGCCGCCGGTTGGGTCGGAACCGTCGCCAACATGCTCGCTTACACCGGTTGGGCGCAACAGGCCGGCTTCTCCACCACGATGACTCTGGAAGACGGAACGGTCGTCCATTATGACAGCGTGGAAGACGCCGTCGCCGAGTATCTCCGCAACGGGTTCATCGACCTTGGAGCCAATACCGCGCGATACTACGGTATTACCGCCGCGAGCGTTCTCGACTACTTCTTCGCCGGAAACGACGAGGACTGCTTCGGAAAGAACTACTCTACGATCACCAACCAGATCGAAGGGGGCGGGTTCTTTATGGATATTGACTTCGGACGCGTCGGCGGATATGTCCCCGCGAGCGATTCGATGCTCCAAGAAATGCTTGCCGCTTTGCGCGAAGGTTGCGCCGTCACGATGGAAGTTCAGACTTCCGACAACAGCGGCGACCCCGACCACGTGAGCCGCGAATACGTCTCCGTCTGGGGCTATGTCTATAATCCCGATTCGCGCACCTATTATGGCTCGACCACAACCAACGCGACGACGACCGTCGGTCTTATCTGCTCAAATCCGACGAGAAACACCTATCAGCAACAGGTTACCGATTCGCGTTATGACAACAAAGAGAATAATTCCAAGACGTTGACGCACTATGTCGAACGCGGTTCCTCATACGACTCCGAGAATTACAACTCCTACAGCACGTATCTTCTCGGCAACAATCTAACTCTTGTTCACGCTCCTTACACCTACTTGGACGACAACGGAGCCGTTCACGGAACGATCAACTTCCCCGAAGGTTTCTCCTTCTACGGAAGCGCCAACCAAGAGTTAGTCACCTATACGTCGAAGATTCTGGGGTTCTCCTGGATCCAGAAATATACGGACAATCTTTCCGACTCCGAAGTCAATAATCAGGATATTTTCTCGTTAGAAAGTATGCCCGGCAATACGGACAACGTTATTTACCTCTATTTCGGCGGTACCGAAGGAACGGGTTGGGACGGTTTGGCCCACCCCGAGTTCACTCTTGACGATACGGCAGGATTCGGACCCGCCGAACTCAAGGCGATCGAAGAAGTGTGGCGTCGCGTTTCTGAAGACTATGCGCCCTTCAACGTCAACGTAACGACGAGCGCCGAAGTCTGGGCGCAGGCGAAACGCGGTATCCGTTGCGTTATCGGCGGTTATCATCAGTACGCAGGCGGTCTTTCACACGTCGGTTCCTTCGGTACGCAGAAGACCGACAACTACGTTTACCCCTTCTCTCTTGGCCTCTCTTCGAAAAATATCGCCGAAGCCGCGTCGCATGAAGTAGGGCACTCTCTTGGTCTGGGGCATGACGGATACGAACACGACCAGTACTACAACGGCGAGTATAGCGGAACCTCGACTTGGGCTCCGATCATGGGCGCGGGGTACGGCTCTCAGATCACGCAGTGGAGCAAGGGCGAATATATCGGCGCGACAAACCTCGAAGACGATATCGCGATCTTAACCGCCAACCTTGGCTTGCGCGTCGACGCCGCGGGCGACACGGTTGACGACTCCGCTAAGTTGGAAGATTACTACGTCTCCGTCGACACGAACAAATATGATCCTCTCGCGGGTACGTACAACGTCGTCGGATACATCGAAACGCGCGAAGATTACGACGTTTACTCCTTCACCTCCTACGGCGGGACCTACGTTGTCGACGTCTCGGGCGACGGCGCGGATCATCGTTTCGTCGATTCCAACTTCGACTGGAACAGACGGCTCCATTCTGATACGGAAAACGCAGTCTTTGGCGGCAAGTATTACGCGAAGAGCTACAACTACACGAACCTCAACCTGAAGGTTGAACTTCTCGATGAAAACGGCGAAATCGTTCTCCTTGACAAGAACGGCGACGTCCTCAAGCTTTCCTTTGGCGAATCGATCGTTTTGCGCGATTCCGACTACTATTTCTACGTCGTCGACCAGTTTGGGCGCAAGGTCTACGACGACGATGGGAAACTCAAAGAAGGGTATCAAGCGGTCGACGATTCCGTCTACACCACCTTCTCGCACTTTGTTACTCCTGAACTCGAAGCGGGTAAGACTTATTACATCCGCGTTTCGGGCGTCGGCGAAGGGAACCCCGCCACCACGGGCTACTCCGATTACGGTAGCTTGGGTAAATATACCTTGAACCTGCACGAAAGCTATGAGAACTTCTATCTCGACGACGTTCGTATGGACGTCTCCGACGTCTCCTACTCCACCGGCGTCGACAACGTTCTCAACTGGCAAGAAGCCTTCGTCTACAGCGGACGACGCTTGGAAGACGGTTCCAACTATTTGGGGAACACGTTGACCTTCAATAGTTCCCTTTCTGGATCGACGCTTAATCTGCGCGAGACGCTTCGCTTCACTTTCTCTCGTTCGATTGTCGACCAGCCGTATTCGACCAAGCGCTTCGTCCTCGACGCCATGGACGCATGGGATATCGAGAATTCTAAGCCTGGCATTACGATTGACGCGAACGAGAAATTCCGCGCGGTCTATGTCGACAACACGACCGTCGAAATGTACGGCTTCACCATTACTGGCGGCGTGGCGAACACTGAGAACGTGATTTACCTCTACTTTGGCGGTCTCGACGAAGGCGATACCGGTTGGAGCGGAGAATTGCACCCGGCGTATGACGTCGACGGCGATCCAACGACCTTCTCTGCGGAAGAGCTTGAACTCATTAGTCAGATCTACCTTATGGTTAAGGAAGATTACTCGGCTTACAACGTCACCGTCACTACGGATCAGTCCGTCTTCGACGCCGCGACGAACGCGATTCGCGTCGTCGTCGGCGGTACCGGCAACGGACGCGGCGGCGTCGCTTACGTTGGGTCTTTCGGAACCGGCAAGCAAGATTGCTACGTTTTCCCGAACTCTCTTGGAAATACTAACGCGAAGAATATCGCCGAAGCGATTAGCCATGAAGTCGGGCACACCATGGGGCTCGGTCACGACGGCTATAACGATCAGGAGTATTACGGCGGTTCGAGCCTCTGGGCGCCGATCATGGGCGTCGGTTATTCCTCCGATCTGTCTCAGTGGAGTAGGGGAGAATATGTCGGCGCGACCAACATTCAAGACGACCTAGCAGTGATCGCCGGTCGTTTGGAATACAAAGAAGACGACTATGGCGACAATATCAAAGAAGCCTCGCCGTTGTCGAGCTCGTACCTCCATGCGGGCAATTTGATCGCCGACGGTATCATTACTTCTTCTAAGGACGTCGACTTCTTCTCCTTTGTCGCAACCGACTCGACTTACGTTATCGACGTCGTCGGAACTGGCGCCGATTTCTCGAACACGAACGCTCAGGGATATGCGGCCAGCCTCCGATATACCAACCTTGACCTCCTCGTCAAGCTTTACGACGCCGACGGAAACCTTATCTATACCTGCAACCCGACCGACTCCTTCTTCGCGCACTTCCAGTTTGACGGCCTCAACGTCGGCGATTCGTATTACGTCAGCGTCGAAGGAACCGGTTACGGCGATCCGTCCGTCGGCGGCGCGGGGTACTCCGACTACGGTAGCGTTGGTCAGTACTATGTGACCGTCGCGGCCACGACCCTTGGCAACTTTGTCGGCGAAGAACGCTACGTCTCCGCGAGCGAAAAGAAGATGGTTCAGCAGGGCGCCATCGAAGCCCAGAACGTCGTCAAGCCGACGTACGATCAGGTTGGCCAGACAAATAACGGCGGCGGTATCTACAACCATTACGGCTGGTTGACGATCGGCAACTCGGTCATCGCAGGCAACCGCGCGGCTCAAGCGGGCGGCGGTATCTATAACCAAGGCGGCGAAGGAAGCAACCAAGATCAGCACGACGGTTGGCTCTACCTGATTAACACGTCGATTATCGGCAACGTCGTCACTTCTGAAAACGGCGTCGGCGGCGGTCTCTACAACGAAGACGGCGGCGTCGCCACGATGGTCAACGTCACCGTCGCGGGCAATACCGCGGACTATTCGGGCGGCGGTATCGAGAACGGCGGCTTGATCTCGATGTACAACTCGATTGTCGCGGGCAATATTGCGAAATATGGCGCCGACGTTTACACCGAAAGCGGAAATACGACCAACGCGTCGAGCTCTCTCATCGGCGACGAATCGCGCAACTCCAACCTCCTCGCGCAGCGCGGCGGCGTCGACACAATCAATTACGACGGAAAGAGCGTCATCGGCAAGTCCGCCGGAGACTCCGCCGATTCGCCCGTCACGACCTATGATCCCAAGTTTGTCGCTTATCGCGCCTACGATATGGCCGATTGGTCTACTGAACTTTGGAAGAACTGGAACCTCAGGCTCAACGCCGATTCTCCCGCCGTCGATCTCGGCAATACCTACACCGCCGCGAATCTCGACTATAACGAGGGTAACGTTCGCGCGTATCGCTACGGCGCTCTCCATATGAACCGCTTCTACACGACCTTCTCTTCCGATCTCGCCGGTGAAGAACGTCTCGGCGGCGGCGTTGTAGACGCGGGCGCTTACGAACTCCTTACCAAGCCCGAACTGACCGGTTATATTCCTACTTCCGCCGGTTCCGACGTCGTCAACAACTGGGAAAACTCTATCGTTATTTCCCGCGCGGTCGACGATCAGACGGGTTCCATCGCTCCCTTCCTCGTCAACGAAAAGCTTTATCTGAACCTCTCCTTCATCAACGAAGGCGCGAAGATTACCAGCGATTTCGAGACGACCGTCTACCTCTGGAAGTACGACGCTTATACCTCTAAGGCGGATATCTACGCCAATTCGACTCAAGAAAACGGCCTCGCCGTCATGAAGATCAAAGTCGTCTTTGGCGAGAACGGTTCCTTCCCCGGCGCCGCCGCGACCGTCATTTGCGAAAACCTCGCGACCGGCGAAACGACCTCCTATCCTTACGACGGCGAAGGAAGCTGCCTCATCCTCGACAACATTCCTCTGGGGTCGATCGAAGAGATTGTCGACGGTTTCATCAACGCCGGACTCATGGAAGCCCAGGAAGAAGAGGGATACTATCTCTTCGGTTATGCGCTTGATTCGGCGAATACCGTCGACGAACTGCGCGAGAACAACAACTTCTTCACGACTTCTTCCTACTTCGACGTCGTTGAATCCCCTGTCTCCCTTGACGGCGCGATTATCGTGACGACCGACAAGGACGTCGTCGATCCTTACGACGGACTCGTCTCTCTCCGCGAAGCGGTCGAAGTTTACGCCGGAAGCTACTACTACAGCGAAATCGCGCTTCAGGACGGCGATACCTTCGTCGCCAACGGTATTTCTTACGTCGTTCGCGACGGTAAGTTCTACGTCGACGTCACCTCGAACTACAAAGTCTATCCCGGCGAATCCTTCACGGTCAACTTCGTCCAGACCTTCACCGCGACTTGGAGCGCCGATGAAAACGCCTTCGTCGACGCGGATGGAAACGCGGCTAGCGTCCCCGTTGGCACGACGTTCGAAAAGGACGGCGTCGTCTACGCCTTCAACGGCGTCGATTGGCTCGACGAAGATTCCAACGCGTATGCCTTCAACGAAGGCGAGCAGGTTTCGTGGAATCTCGACGTAAGCGTCGACGCGACCTACGTCCAGAACGTCTACTACGATTCCGAAGGGAAGCTGACGACGATCGCGGACGGCGCGACGGCGACCTTTGGCGGCGTCGAGTATGTAATGGTCGACGGCCAGTGGGTTCACTCTGAAGTTGCGCATCGCTACACGCGCGACGATATCCAGAGCATGGGCGTCTTCACTCTTGAAGACGGCACGGAAGTTTCCGTCGTCAACGGCGTCTTCCGTCGCGTCGCTACAAACGACGTCGCGATCGTTCGCGACGGCGACGTCGTCACCCTTGCCAATGGCGAGACGGCCGTCTATAACTACGCGCAAGACCGTTTCGTAGTTACGGAAACCTCCGTCTATACGCCTAACGACGGCGACGAAATCGTCGTCGACGGTCAGACCCTCGTCTTTGTCGCCGATTCCTACGTCGATTCCACCGGCTCGAAGTACGTCCTCGAAGAAGGCGCGCGCGTCACTCTCGCCAACGGCTACGAGGTCGTCTACCAGAACGGCAAGTTCGTCTATCGCTCGCAGGATCAGTCCAGCGTCAAGATTCCCGCTGGCTCTGAAGTTATTTGGAACGGCGAAACCTACACCTATAAGGCGGGGTGCGCCCTCGTTCGTCGCGTTTCTCGCGAATCGAACGCCGTCGTTTTCGATCCGGGTCTTGACGGCGCGACCTTCGTTCTCGAAAACGGGCCCCTCACCCTTGACAAAACATTCACGCTCAATTGCATCGATCCCGACGGCGCGATCCTCGATCTCACGATCACGAGCGAATCAGACGATCCCTGCCTCTTCTTGGTCACCGAAACGGGGGACGCGACCGTTCAGAACTTCAAGTTCGTCGGCGCTCACTCCACGGAGAACGGTTCGATCTTCGAGAACTACGGCGCTCTCACCGTCGAGAACGTAACCTTTGCCGACAACGTCATGGCGAAGGGCAACCTGATCTACAACGCGCCGAAGGCTTCTTTGAGCGTCCTCAACTCCTCCTTCAAGGACAACCTCGCCGAAGAAGGCGCTTTGATCTATAACGAAGGGGACGCCGTTATCGCGGGCGCCGTCGACGTTCTGGACGGTACGACGGTCTACACGAGCTTCATCGGCGACTCCGCGTACCTCGGTTCTATCTACAACGCGAACGGCAAGCTTACCGTCGAGAACGTAACCTTCGAGGGAACCGACGCCTACAACGGCGGCGCGATCAACTTGAACGGCGGTTCCGCATACGTCGCTAAAACGAGCTTCAAGGACGTCAAGGCGACGAACGACGGCGGCGCGATCAACGTCGCTGCGGGAGCCGACGCGACGATTATCGGCGCGACCTTCGATAACGCCTCCGCGACGAACGTCGGCGGCGCGATCAATGTCGCCGCTGGTTCCAACGCGACGATTTTCGGCGCGACCTTCGAGAACTCCTCTGCGACGACGGGCGGCGCGATCTACAACGCCGGAGACGTTAAGATCGTCGGCTCGTCCTTTGCTGGCAATACTGCGGAAGGAGAAGGCGGCGCGATCTACTCCAAGGACGGTTCTTCTCTCGTCCTCGAAGCGAAGCAAGGCGAAACGACCGCCGTTGTCTTCGAAGACAACTCTGCCGCTAACGGCGCCGCGCTCTACGCCGATACGCCCGTTCGGGTCAACGGCGATATTATCGCGCGTCAAAACGTCGCTTCCGGTTCTTACGGCGCGGTTTACGTCAACGGTCGTCTCAATGTGACCGGCCACGCGATCTTTGAAGGAAATGAAGCGAATGACGTCGCCGCGCTCAACGTTTCCGCTGAAACGGTGATCGGCGGCTCTTTGAAGCTTCTCAACAACGTCTCCAAGGGCTCGACCGGCGCCGCTTACTTCGGAATGAGCGTCTCCGTTGGTTCTTTGGAACTGGTCGGCAATACCTCCGCTGAAGACGGAAACGCTCTCTACGCCGTCGGCTCGATCGTCGTGGGCGATTACGCGCTCGTCAGCGGCAACTCCGCGAACGGCGCCGTAACGGGCGGTTCGATTCAGATCGGCGGCGACGCGACCTTGACCGGCAACGACGGCGCAGTCGTCGCGGGCGGTTCTGTCGAGATCGGCGGCGACGCGAATATCTCCGACAATACGTCGACGGGCGTCAGCGCGAATGACAACGTCGTGATCACCGGTCAAGCTACCCTCGCGACGAACGAAGACGGCGCGATCGTCGCCGGTAAGAACGTGACTCTCGGCGGCGACGCGACGATTACGGGCAACACGGCGGCGGAAGGCGGCGCGATTACCGCCGGCGGCCTCCTCTTGATTCGCGGAAACGCGACCGTTTCCCAGAACAAGGCCCTCAACGGCGCCGGCGGCGCGTTCAAAGTCGGTTCCTTCGAAATTCTCGGCGACCTCAACGCGAAGAACAACTCCGCGACCGGAAACGGCGGCGTCGTTTACTCCAACGGAACCGTTAAGATTAGCTCCATGACGGCGGAAGGCAACCAGGCCCTCAACGGCGCGGTTCTCTACGCCAACGGTAAAGCGACGATCGCTTACGCCAACTTGGTTAAGAACGTTGCGACTGGCGACGGCGGCGCGATCTACGCCGCGGGCGATCTCGATCTTTCCAACTCGAATTTGGCTCAAAACGTTGCGACCGGCAAGGGCGGCGCGATCTACGCCGCCGGTACGACCAGCCTCGTCAACGTCACGATCCATCGCAACGTCGCTCAGGACGGCGCGGGTCTCTACAACGCGGGCGTCGCGACGATCGACAACTCCATCCTGGCGTACAACGAAGCTGAAGGAAACGGTTACGACCTCTTCACCGCGACTGGCGCGACGACGACCCTTCGTTCTTCGCTCCTTTCCAACATCGCTCAAATCGGCGACGTCCTCTATCAGCTCGACTCGAACTATCGCTCGCTTCTGGGCGTCGATCCGAAACTTGACGCCGAAGGACGTCTCACCGCCGGTTCCGTTGCGATCAACGCCGGTTCGAACGCGCTTGACCGCAACGCCGCGACCGATCTCGACGGCGCCGCGCGTCGCGTCGGTATCGTCGTCGACGGCGTGATTCGCTCTGTCGATATGGGCGCCTTCGAATTCAAGACCGTCGTCGCTCCAGACCTCGCTATCGTCGAAGAATCTGTCGATTACTGGCAGACTGAAGTTACCGTCGACGGCGAGACAGTCAAGCTCGACTACTTCCTCGCCGGTTCGGACGTCTGCATTAACTTCAACGTCGCGAACGTCGGCGACGCCGTCGTCATCGACAACTTCAAGTACAACGTCTCCCTCAAGGGCGTCGACAAGAATGGAAACGTCGTTTACGAACAGACGCAAGCCGCCGTTTCCTTCACGGAATCCTGCGAGAACTTCGATTGGCTCGATCAGAAAGATTGGATTAGCGTCGGTTCCGAACATCGCCTCGTTTCCAACTTTGGAACGCTCCCCGCGGGTTACTACACGATCTCCGTCACTCTCGACGTCGAAGGCGTCGGTTCCGTTTACGAATGGGGCGAAGAAGAAGGTTACGTTGGCGCCAATAACAACGTCTACAACTCGACCTTCTCCGTTCTGGAACTTCCGAGTACCGTCGTTACGACCGATCAGGACGTCGTTGATCCGACCGACGGCGCGACCTCGTTGCGCGAAGCGATCGCCAGCGCCGCCGATTACGACTACACGACGACTTACCTCGTCGAGGACGGCGTCTCCTTCACGACTATCGACGGTCAAAAACTCACCGTCGTCGACGGATGGCTCGTCCAGAAGGTTGACGTCGTTTACAAAGACGGCGTTCAGTACGACCTCCACGACGGCGACGAATTCCTCCTCAACGGCGTCTCGATCTTCTATCATTCGAGACTCAACGGCGGATACTTCACTTATGCCAACGGTCAGGAAGCCGATCTCTCCTCCGGAGAAATCGCTTATCCCGACGGTTCGCAAGCGAGCTTCGAACTCCAGACGAACCAGTACATCCACTATGTCGACGGCAATCCTCTCGACGAGCAGGAAGGTACGCGTTATACCTACAACGTCTTAAAGCTTTCGAGCGGCGACGTCGTTCTCCAGGACGGCATGGCCTTCGAAATCTCCAACGTGAAGTTCACCTACGCCCAGAACGAAACCTATCCTAACGGCGCGTTCCTCTTCGAAGACGGTTCCGTCGTCGATTACGCCAGCGGTTCAAACCTCACCTTCGAACAGCTTGCCATCGGTACGCTTTCGACCCGTAACGCTCGCGTTGAAGAATCGATCACCCTCGCCGACGGTTCGATCCTCGAAGTGAGAGACGGCGTCGCGAAGCTGACCCGTTCCGTCGACTCTAACGTCACTTTCGCCAACAATCTCCAGGGCGCGACGATCACTCTCGATCCTGCGAAGGGCCCCGTCGTCGTCGAAGGAACCGTCAATCTCGGCAAACGCGCCGACTCCGGCGAAGACTACGTCGTCGCTCGCAACGTCGCTGTTCTCGGCGAAGATCGCGACGTGACCGTCAGCGGCGACGGCTCGACGCGTATCTTGAACGTCGAAAACGACGCGACGATCACCGTCTCCGACTTGACCTTCGAGAAGGGACGCGCGAACGTCGGCGGCGCGATCTACAACGTCGGCGATTTGACCCTCAAGAACGTCGATTTCAACTCGAACGAAGCGCTCTGGAAGAAGACCACCGCCGACGGCGACAACCTCGAATCCGGTCTTGGCGGCGCCATCTTCAACGACGGCGTCCTCGTGATCGAAAACGGCTCCTTCAACAACAACGGCCTGATTCCCGATCCCGATCAGCTCGTGACGACCGGCACGACGGAATTCGGCGGCGCGATCTACTCTCGCGGCGACCTCGTCGTCAAGGGCGCGCTCTTCAACGCGAACGAAGCGTTCGCCGGCGGCGCTATTGCCGCTACCGCGGGCTCTCTCTATGTCGCGAACGCTACCTTTGAAGGAAACGCGGCGGAACGCGCCGGCGCGATCTATACCCTCGTGCCCACGACGATCGTCGCCTCTTCGTTCACGAACAACAAGGCCGAAGCGACCGGATACGCGTCCAAGAATATCACCGGCGGCGCGATCTATGCGCGCGAAGAAATCGTCTTCGAGATGGATTCCGAATCCGACTCGACTCTCGCCGTTTCCTTCGTCGGCAACGTCGCCGAAGTCGCGGGCGCTCTCTACGCAGAGAAGGGCTTCTCCGTCAAGGGCGATTTGATCGCCATGAACAACTCCGCGCGCAATAACGAGCGTTACGCGACCGAGGTCGAGAACGACTACGGCGCGATCTACGCGGGCGGCGACGTCAATATCGACGGCAACGCTACCTTCGAGAAGAATACGGCGGACGGTTCGTTTGCGGGTCTCTACGCCGCAGGCGCGGTCGACGTCTCCGGAACGGCGATCTTCAAGAATAATATCGCAGTGGGCGATTACGGCGCCTTGTACGCTAACGGCGACGTCAATATCGGCGGCGAAGCGGCCTTCATTGGGAACGCGGGCGCGTTCGTCGGCGGCGTCTTCGCTAACGGTTCGGTTGCGGTCGGCGCGGGCGCGAACGTCTCCAACAATACTGGAAACGGTATTAAGGCGACGGGTTCTGTCGTGATCGGCGCGGACGAAACCGCTGAAAACCGCGATTTCATCCTGAGCGGCAACGTCGCGACAAGCGGCGCGGGCGTCAGCGCGGGCAAGGTCGTTGTCAACGGTTCGTTGGTAGCCAACGACAATACGGCGACCGAAGGCAAGGGCGGCGCGATCGAAGCGACCGGCGTCGCAATCCTGGGATCCGTCCAAGCGTCGAACAACGTCGCGGCGGCGGAAGGGGGCGCGATCTACTCCAAGGGCGACGTGACGATCGGCGAGGGCGAAAGCTCCTTCGTTGGCAACAGCGCTTCGAGAGGCGGCGCGATTTACGCGGCGAGTTACGCAGTCGAAGTCGCGGGCTCCCTCAATGCGTCTAAGAATACCGCGACTGGGGACGCGGGCGCGATTTACGCGCAACGCCTCTCCGTCGGCGGCGATTTGACCGCGAACGACAACGCCGCGACCACCCATGCCGGCGCTTTGCGCGTCTTCTCGACTCTCGAGGTCGGCGGTTCCGCGACTCTTCAAGGGAATACCGCGGGCGGTAGCTACGGCGCCGCGTATGTCGGCGAGTCCCTTGTCGTCAAGGAGAACGTCGCCTTCTCGAAGAACGCCGCAGGCGCAAATATCGGCGCGTTCTACGCGAAGAGCGCGACTGTCGGCGGCAATCTTGAAGTTGTCGACAACTCCGCCAATGGATCTTACGGCGGCGCGTATATCGTCGGCGCGACGACGATTACCGGCGACGCGACGCTCTCCGGCAACAAGGCGGTCGAAGGCGCCTACGGCGCGTTGCGCGCTACCTCTCTCGAGGTCGGCGGCAACCTCGTCGCCAATCAGAATACAGCGGGAGGCGGCTACGGCGCATTGCGCGTTGATTCTGCCATGAACGTCGACGGTAATGCGACTCTTGACGGCAACGCCGCAGGCGGCGATTACGGCGCGCTCTTTGCGAAGAGCGCGACTGTCGGCGGCAATCTCGAAATTGTCGGCAACACCGCCAATGCCTCTTACGGCGGCGCGTATATCGGCGGCGCTCTGGCGATTACCGGCGACGCGACGCTCTCCGGCAACAAGGCTGCGGAAGGCGCCGTCGGCGCGTTGCGCGCTAGTTCCCTCGAAGTCGGCGGCAACCTCGTCGCCAATCAGAATACTGCGGGCGGCAGTTTCGGCGCGCTGCGCGTTGATTCCGTCGTGAACCTCGTTGGCGACGCGACTCTTGAAGGGAACGTCGCTGGCGGAAATTACGGCGCTCTCTACGCCGGTAAGCTCCAAGCCGAAGGCAACGTTGATCTTCTCGGCAACAAGGCTTCTGGAGCCTACGGCGGCGGTTACATCCCCGGCGCCTCCAATGTCGGCGGCAACTTGACCGTCAGTGGCAATACTGCGGGAACGGATATCGGCGGTTTCTCCAGCGCGGCGATTCGCGTTGAAGGCAACCTCGTTGCGAACAGCAACGTCGCCGGACGCGAGATCGGCGCTATTCAGGTTGCCTCGACTCTCTATGTCGGCGGCGACTTGACCGCGAACGACAACGTCGCGACCACTAATACCGGCGCTTTGCGCGTCAATTCGACGCTCCTGGTCGGCGGTTCCGCGACTCTCCAAGGGAATACT
>SFIW01000090.1 GCA_004556055.1 Planctomycetaceae bacterium | reverse complement strand
TGATTTCCCACGTTAGATATTGCGACGCGTCGTCAGTCGTCTTGGGACTCGCGTCGGACTTGAGCGAATCGCTTCCCCCGAAAGCGCCGTCTTGGGGCCAGTCGTCGACGACGACGAGGTCGACGCTTTCGTCGAACGCGTCGCGCGCGAGCTCTTCAAGGGTCGAGGGAAGGACGACTCTGCGAAGAGAATAACAATCCCTGAAAGCGTCTTTTTCGATCGTTTTAATTCCCTCTCCCAATCGCAACTCTTCGAGTCCGGCGCAGTATTTGAAGGCTTCCTCGCCGACGACTTCGACTGAATCGGGAATAGCGACCGACGTGAGCGAATCACGTCCCGATAACGCCTCCTCACCAATCTCAACGACCGGGACTCCGTCAAGACGACTCGGAATCTCCATCGCGCCCTCGAATTTTTCGTCGCACCCGATAATGCGCGCGCCCCTCTCCGTGATTTCCCACGTTAGATATTTCAATACGTCTTGCATGATTAGGTCTCCTTTCAATGCAATATTATGGTAATCTCGTTTTAACCGTTTTTTAATAAAGCGCAAGCCCGCAGATAATGGAACCTGCGGGCTTGCGTCATTCATAGCGGGGAGGGGAGGGAAAAGTCTTAACGGCGAGGTTAAAGACGCGCGACATGGCGCTCTCCCTACCTCTCGTCGTAGACGACGAGATTGACGCCAAAACCGAAGGCGCCATCGCCGACGACTTCGACAGAACCTGGGATGACGACGGACTTGAGCGAGCTACATCCCCAGAAAGCGTCTTTTTCGATCTTTTTAATCCCCGCTCCCAACTGAAGTTCTTCGAGTTCGGAGCATGCGAAGAAGACCAACTCGCCGACGGATTCGACTGAATCGGGAACCGCGACGCGCTTAAGCGATTGACACCAACTAAAAGCGCCTTTTTCGATCTTCTTAATCCCCGCTCCCAGGCGAAGCTCTTCGAGTCCGACGCAAAACGCGAAGGCGCCCTCGCCAACGACTTTGACAGAACCTGGGATGACGACGGACTTGAGCGAATCGCACATACTGAAGGCGTCTTTTTCGATCTTTTTGATCCCCCTTCCTAACCGCAATTCGTTGAGCCCGGCGCATCCGGAGAAGGCTTCCTCGCCGACCAGAACCTGGGATGACGACGGACTTGAGCGAGCTACACGAATCGAAGGCTTTGGCTTCGATCTTTTTGATCCCTCTTCCTAACCGCAATTCGTTGAGCCCGGCGCACCCTATGAAGGCTGTCTCGCCGACGACTTCGACAGAACCTGGGATGACGACGGACTTGAGCGAGCTACACTTACGGAAGGCTCTTTTTTCGATTCTTTTAATCCCCGCTCCCAACTGAAGTTCTTCGAGTTCGGAGCATGCGAAGAAGGCCCCCTCGCCGACGGATTTTACCGTGCCGGGAATAGCGACGCTCTTGAGCGAGCTACACTTATAGAAGGCACATTTTTCGATTCTTCTAATCCCCGCTCCCAACTGAAGTTCTTCGAGTCCGTCGCACTTGGCGAAGGCGCCCTCGCCGACGGATTCAACCGTGCCGGGAATAGCGACGCTCTTGAGCGAGCTACACTTATAGAAGGCACATTTTTCGATTCTTCTAATCCCCGCTCCCAACTGAAGCTCTTCGAGTCCGGTGCCGTCGGAGAAGGCCCACCTGCCGACGGATTCAACCGTGCCGGGAATAGCGACGCTCTTGAGCGAGCTACACTTATAGAAGGCGCATTTTTCGATTCTTCTAATCCCCGCTCCTAACTGAAGTTCTTCGAGTTCGGAGCAAAACTCGAAGGCGCCCTCGCCGACGACTTCGACAGAACCTGGGATGACGACGGACTTGAGCGAGCTACATCCCCTGAAGGCGTCTTTTTCGATCGTTTTAATTCCCGCTCCCAACTGAAGTTCTTCGAGTCCGGAGCATGCGATGAAGGCGAACTTGCCGACGGATTCAACCGTGCCGGGAATCGCGACGCTCTTGAGTGAGCTACACGATTCGAAGGCGTATTCTTCGATCTTTTTAATCCCCGCTCCCAGATGAAGTTCTTCGAGGCCGCCGCATTGGAAGAAGGCTTTCTTGCCGACGACTTCGACTGAATCCGGAATAGCGACGGTCTTGAGCGAGTGACATATCCAGAAGGCGCCATTTTCGATCTTTTTAATCCCCGCTCCCAGATGAAGTTCTTCGAGGTCGCCGCATCGGAAGAAGGCTTCCTCGCCGACGACTTCGACAGAACCTGGGATGACGACGCTCTTGAGCGAGCTACATCCACAGAAGGCGCTTTTTTCGATTCTTCTAATCCCCGCTCCCAACTGAAGTTCTTCGAGTTCGGTGCATTCGAAGAAGGCGTACTCGCCGAGGTCTTCGACTGAATCCGGAACCGTGAAGCGCTTAAGCGATTGGCACCAACGGAAGGCGCTTTTTTCGATCTTTTTAATCCCCGCTCCCAGATGAAGCTCTTGGAGTCCGGAGCATTTTTCGAAGGCTTCCTCGCCGACGACTTCGACTGAATCCGGAATAGCGACGGTCTTGAGCGAGCTACATATCGCGAAGGTGCGTTTTTCGATCTTTTTGATCCCTCTTCCTAACCGCAATTCGTTGAGCCTGGAGCATGCGGCAAAGGCGCCCTCGCCGACGACTTCGACTGAATCGGGAATAGCGACCGACTCGAGCGAACTACACAAACCGAAGGCGTCTTCTTCGATCTTTTTAATCCCCGCTCCCAGGCGAAGCTCTTCGAGTTCGTCGCAGAAGTAGAAGGCTGTCTCGCCGACGACTTCGACTGAATCGGGAATAGCGACAGTCTTGAGCGAACAACACGATTGGAAAGCGCTTTCTTCGATCGTTTTAATTCCCTCTCCCAGGCGAAGCTCTTTGAGTTCGTAGCAGTGGGAGAAGGCCCACATGCCGACGACTTCGACAGAACCTGGGATGACGACGGACTTGAGCGAGCTACATCCCCAGAAGGCGCCTTTTTCG
>SFIW01000053.1 GCA_004556055.1 Planctomycetaceae bacterium | reverse complement strand
AACTAGAACTTTATGAGGGAGTACGGCTTCCTTTTCGCTGTATTCCTTCGGATGCTTGGCAAAAGACGCTCCGCGACCTAACATATGGTAGAGGGTTTTAGAATCTGAGCCGTATAACCACCAATTCTGTTTTCGCTTTCTACCACTCGAATTACTTTCATTAAGAAGGTCTCGCTGGGGTTTAACTTTTTCAACGACAATCCGCAGTAACTCTGGAAAATCCGCCGCGACTCTTCCTGGATAGTCATTGGGAAGATCAGGGAAAGAAAGCGCTTCTTGACGTTCGTCGGCGCTCATTTCATTCCAAGAACCTTCTCCTTCGCGACTCAACGGCCAATCCCAAAAATTAATGACCCATCTGGAGGGGGTTTGTGTACATGAACTATTGAGATCTTCGCCGTTGAGGTATGGAAAGAGCGCTTCTTTGTTGATAGCGTTTTTATCGATCAAGGCGAGGGCTTCTTCTTTGCTTAGCGTAAATCCCATTCCAAGGACAACAGAACCTTGAAACGACTGGTCGCGATTTTCGTTGAGAACGTGCGGCGACCATTCTTCTTGCGAAGACAAATAGGGAGAAATATAGTCGACGACCTTGCCGTTCTCTTCACCGTCATAAATTGTTCGCAGACCTTGCCATCCTTCCGTTTCTTCTTTTTCATTGACATAAACTTTTCGCGGTTTGTAGACCCATACGGGGGAAACGCACACGGCGGCGGTTCCCGACCATCTGAGGTTCGGTTGAGCCGAAATAATCACGCCTCCCAGTTCGGGGGACGCAAGTCTTTCGAGACCGACCTGCCGCGTGTCCCCTTCGGCGATCGTATTGCACGCGAAGAGCCCGTAAACGCCCCCCGCGCGGAGGAGTTGGAACGCGCGAAGATGGAAGTACGCGACCAAGTCGGCGGCTCCCTTCGCTCCGTCGGCAAGAACGCTTATGACGTAGTTGCGATAGGCCGTTCCAAAGTTTCCTTTAATATGCTTCCTGCCGATAAAGGGGGGATTGCCGCAGATAGCGTCGAAGCCCCCTTGCTGGAAGACTTCGGGGAATTCGAGCGCCCAGTGGAAGGGGCGGCGGTCGGGGTGCGCGGCGGGTAGGTCGACGTTTAGGTCGCGCTGGACGTCGCGTTGAATCTTGTCGAGCTCCGCAGGGTCGACCGACTCGGGGTCGCGCGTCGCGCTGCGGACGAACTCCGCGTATTCGCCGAGGATCGCGTTCAGGCGTTCCTCGCGCTTCTCCGTCCATTTCGTTCCCGACTTCGGGTCGGTCATGAGCGCGCCGACGAAGGCGTCCGCGAGGAGGCGGATAGGACGCGTCCGCTCTTGAACCTTCTTATTCGAGTCCTCTTGCGAACGGATCTGGTCGATGCCTAGCACGTCCGTCTTGCGCAGCTTTTGACGCTCTTCCAGCGCGCTCGCCACCGCTTCCATATAGCCGCTTTCGTCCATCCCCACGAAGAGGTTCCGCGTCAGCGGCGTTCCCTTCCCCGACGTCGACCAGTTCGGCTTGAGCCTAAGCTCTTGCAGCTGCGCTGCGTCCGTTACCCCGAGGAGGGAGTCCCCGCAACGCAGCGCGTGGTCCAAAAAGACGAAGGGAAGATCCGACGACAACGTCTCCAACCAGATCGAGAGCTTCGCCAACTCCACCGCCATCGGGTTGATATCCACCCCGTAGAGGCAGTTCTGAGCGACGAGGAATCGCGCCTTCGCGCGGCGCTCCGTCTCCTCTTTCGGCATGGGATTGCGCGGTTCGTCGCGCATCGGCTCACCCGTCGCGTCGATATAGAGCCCCTTCTTTTCCGCGATCTCCCACGCCTCGCAAAGACGATCCCCAAGGTAACGCGCCACCTGTACGAGGAACGCCCCGGAACCCATCGCGGGGTCGCAGACCTTCAGGTCGAGGATTTCCCTCGCGCTCTTGAGAACCCATTTTTCGCGCGGAATCGACGCGTCTTCCGGCCCGCGATAGACGACCGGTTCGAGCGCCTTGCGCGTCGCCGACGCCGCCGCCGCTCGCGGAGTGTAGTGCGTCCCCGTGTCGCGCCGCGAGGTCGCGCTCGCGAGATAATACGCGTCCTTAAAGTAGACGACGGGACGCCCCCAGACGTCGAGGCGCAGCCAGTTTGCGTACGGCGCGATCTTACTCTGCGCGTCGACGTCGCAGACCTTGTCGAAGATTTCTTTCGGAATCTTGAAGTTCCCTTTGAGCGCCTCCGCGTACTCCTTCCGGAGCGTCGCGAGGGTGCGACCCGTCTCCTTTTGCACATACGCCAAGAGCGCGGCGTCGGACTCTTCCCGAAGCTTCTCCAGATCGTCGAACGCGACGATTCCCGTCGTCTCCTTACCCGACGCGACGCTCAGCCCCAGCAGGAGCCGATCCGCGCGGCGCGCCGTATACTCCAGCAGCCCTTCGTAGACGTTCCCGATTCGCTCCACGTCGAGCCCGCGATACGACAGCGGAATCGCCCCCGTCGGCGCTTCGAGAACCTGGAGCGCGCGCAGCAGGAGAAGGACGCTCTTGTTGTCCACCGGCAAGGGATCCGCGGGCGTCTCGCGCCATTTCGTACCCGCCGCGCGACCTTCCAAGAACGGGTACGCGTCAGGATCGAAGAGGGAGCCCCCGTGCGCGACGAGGCGGACCGTGCGATTCTTGATCTCCCTCTTCTCCTGGACGTCGAGTGAGACGTCGGAAGCGAAATCGTTCTTCTCTCGAGCGTCGAAGGCGCATCCTCCGTGAATCATGCGGAATAGGGCGAGGAGTCGGGCCCAGGCGTCGCAGCGTCGTTCGAGGATATCGCCGCCGAGGGCGTCGTCGGCTTCTTCGAGCTGCGCGCGAAGGGTGGAGAGCGCGTAGCTCTCGTCGTAGAGGTCCGATTTCCCGAGAAGGAGCATCCCGCGCTCTTCGGCGCAGAGGATGAAGACGAGTCGAAGCATGACGGTGAGCGCGGCGTCGTAGAGGGTCTTCGCGTCGACGTCGGCGAGGAGCTTCGTTTCGCGCGATTCTTCCGCCCTCGTGAGGCTCGTGAGGAGCGTTTCGATCGCCGTCTCAACCTGACGCGCAAGGGTCGTCGTCACCTCTTCCTGGTTCTCCGCAGACTCCGCGAGCATCTCCTGGAGACGCCCTTTGCCTCGACGCGTCGGGATGAGATTCTCCGCGCGAAGGAGCCCGCAGAACGCGTCAAGCGTCTCCCTATAGACGAACCAATATTGGGCGTCCCAGGCGAGGTATCCCGACGGTCTGTCGACGTGGGGAACGACGAGAGTCCACTTTCTGCCGTTCGTGACGAGGGCGAGGACGGAGTCGTTGGCGTTCGCGTCGTTCGTTCGATTCTGCGCGTGGCAGAGGCGCGACGCCTTCTCGACGGGGGACGCGTCCCATGCGGGGGTCGCGTCGTCGGAGCGCGTCAACGACGTTCCGTAAGGATGCGCCTTGACGAAGAGGAGCGCTTTCCCCAAATCGTCCTCCAAGACGTAGTCGGGGGCGTAACGCTCCCCCGAGGGCCCCTCGACGGAGTAGCGCGCGCGCCGGGCGTCGTCGAGATCGCGCTCTTCCAGGAGCGTGACCCTCGTGTCTTCGTAATACGCCAACGCGCGGTCTAAAACGAACTTGACCCACCCCGCGCAGAGCTCTTCGAAGGAGTAGACGGGCTCCCCCTTCGGGTTGCGGACGGTTTGGGAGCGGCGCGCGACGTCGTCGCGGGTCTTCGCGTCGCGGTTAGTCGACGCGGCGACGAATTCGTCGTACGCCGATTGAAAAGCTTCGTAACGTTCGTTGCGCTCCGTCCTCTCGAAGCTATGTCGCGCGTCGATCCCCATGCGCGGGAACCCCGCCGGAAAACGGTCGTTCAACGTCGCTAGGGAGAGGACGTTCCCCTCGACCTCGACGAGGGATAGCCATTCGTGTTTATTGATCTTCATCGCTCCTCCTCCTCTTGCGCGGAAAGCGCCGCTTCGACCGTCGACCTGGGAATAATGAAGAAGACCGCCGCCGGGAAGGATCGATGTTGGATCTTCTCCGGCGCGTAACGTTCTTCGATCGCCTGCTCCTCCTTTTCGCGCTCCCAGGGGATGCGCGCGAGACGCTCTTTGAGCGCGTTGCGATATTGCGGATCGCGGCTGAGTTCGTCGTCGGGCCCCAGACCCGCGAAATACCTCTGCTCCGGCTTGCTAGGATTGAGCTTCTCTTGGAGCGCCTTTTCGAGCTCGTCGAGCAGCTCCGTCGCGCGGGCGATCTCCTCGTTCTTCTGCGTTTCAAGAACGCCGTCGAGGGAAAGACGGCGCTCCTGGGCGCGCGCCTCGACCGTCTTGCGCAGCTTCTCGAGCGTCCCGGCGTTTCGATACAGCTTTTTCATCCTCTCGAAGAGGGACGCCGGGGGATTGTCCAGGGGCTCGCTATTCTTGTAGAGCTCCTCCATCGACCTCTTCGACTCGAGGCGGCGCGTCGACGTCGCGTTCTGCGTGAGCGCCATCCCCGTGAGGAGCAACTCTTCGTGGAGTTTTCGCGCGTCCCCTCCCGTCGCTAAGAATCGTGAGAAGACGAGAATCGTCGGCTCCTCGATCGCGTCGCTCGTCCTGAACGCGACGCGATGGAGCTGCTTCGTCTCCCCTTCGCTCCATAGCTGTTCGCGCAAGACCTGGAGCGCCGCGCGCGTGAAAGGCGTGTTGACGCCTTCGAGAACGACGTCGTCGCGATCCCGCGCAATCTCCGGATCGAAGGTGATCGGACGCTGCGCTTTCGTCACGGGATCCGCCAGACGGTTGAGGTAGAGGGTCCACGGGCGGCTATTCGCGCGGATTTCGTAGACGTTTCGCGTTACGGGAGGGCGTCCCGACGCGGAGGCGGGGAGGGTCGTTTCGACGAGAGGGGGATTCTTGGTGAGGCTCAGCGCGGTCTGGACGGCTACGTAGAGGTTCTCGGGGGTGATCTGAAGCGCCTCTTTCGACGCGTTGAGGCGCTCGACGGCGCGTTTGCGCGTCTCCTCCGCCTTGCGCGCGAATTTGTCGACGGGGTTTTCCTTCTTCCCGAGCTTTTCCGCCGCGGCGTACCATCCTTTCGCACGGTCTTCGGCCCCGAGCATCTTCGCCATGATACCCTCTTCGAGAACGTCCCCGACGCTCCCGAGATCCTGACGCATGACGTTGACCTTCTGCGCGATCTTGAAGAGATATTCGAGGTCGCCGTCGAGATCGTCCCCGCGACCCCCTTCCTTGAAGTTCCCCACGGGGTGCCATATTTGAGGATTGAAACGCTGTCCGTGACGGTCGATGCGCCCGATGCGCTGTTCCAAGACGTTCGGATTCCACGGAATCTCGTAATGAATCATATATCGGCAGTAATTCTGCAAGTCGATCCCTTCGGAGGCGGCGTCGGTCGCCAAGAGTATTCTCGCGGGGGTCTTCTCCGGGCTCGCTTGGAACTGCGCCTTGATCGTCTCGCGGACGTCGAGGGGTGTGCTCCCGTCGATCCTCAGAACGCGCTCGACCTTCTCGCCGTTCAGGTAGTCGCTCGCGAGCCCGTTCTTCGCGAGCACGTCGAAGATTTGGACGTATGAATCTCGATATTCGGTGAAAATAACGACGCGTTCGTCGTTCCATTTTCCGTCGGGTCGCAGATGGTCGTTGATCCATTTGACGAGGGCGTCGTCCTTCGAACTCTGGTTATGGCGGGCGTCTTCCGCCCATCTGAGGAGCGTCTTGAGGCGCTCTTTCTGCTCCGTCGAGGGCTCGGGGGCGCTCTTCTCGGAGAGCGCGAAGGCGTCCGCGTCCGCCTCTTGACGTTCCTCTTCGACGGTCGCCTGATCGTCGTAGACGGGATTCTCCGTGAGGGCGATATAGGCGGTCAAGAGCTTTCGCTCCTTCTTGTCGCGTTTAGCGCGTTTCTCTGCGGCGCGCCTCTCCGGATGATCGAGGTTCTCTTTGTACGCGACGAGGGTGTTGTAGAAGGCGCTCGGGGAGGAGAAGAAGCGCTTTTTCAAAATCTTGCCGATGAAGAAGGCGGCGATCTTCTCCGCGCTCTGCTCCTTCCATTTGACGGTCTTGTTCGCGTCGGAGGCGTCGTCGTCCCGCGCCGACTTCACGAGCTCCTTCGTGAACTCCGAGAGGATGCGCGCCATCTTGCGCTCGTCCTCCGCGTAGTCGACTTCGAGGCGTTCGAGAATCCGTTCCTTAAAGACCGGCGTTCCGTCGTCGCGCTTGATATCCGACTTGAGGCGGCGCACCATGACCTGCTGGAGCGCCCTTTCCGACGGGTGGATGACGCGCGAAAAGCGCTGGTCGTCGAGGATCTCAAGGAGCGCCGCGAAGGAGTTCGGGTACCCGTTGTGAGGCGTCGCGGTGAGGAAGAGCTTGTGCATGAAGTGAGGCGCGAGGCGGCGGACGATCTCCGTGCGCTTCGAGTCGTCGACCTTCGCCGACGAAGGATTGCCCGCAGGGGCGACGTTGTGCGCTTCGTCGACGATGAGAACGTCGAAGGGGCGCGGATATTTCGGCTGCGTCGGGAGAACTTCGTTCAGAAGACGCAGACCGTCCCCCTGCTTGATCCAGTCCATCGACGCGATGAGGCGCGGATACGACGTCCAAGGATTGACGGAGAGGCCGCGCGTTCGTCGGAGCTTGCGCAGATATTCCGAGTTGACGATGCGGAAATCGAGCCCGAATTTGTCGGTCATTTCGTCCTTCCACTTCTGCTGCAAGCTCGCGGGACAGACGACGAGAACGGTACGAGCGCGCGAGCGCAAGATCAGCTCTTGAACGACGAGCCCCGCTTCGATCGTCTTGCCGAGCCCGACGTCGTCCGCGATGAGAAGATTGACGTGCGTCATCATGAGGGCGCGGACGAGAGGATCGAGCTGGTACGGTTCGATCTGGAGCCCCCCGCTGCGGAAAGGGGCTTGGAGGATCGCGGAGGCGCTCTTGCGTTCGGCGTTCGCGATCGCGCCCCACCGCGCCGCGTTGAGGAACGCTTCGAGCGCCGAGTTCGAGTCGAAATTCTTCATCTCCGGCAACTCGATCGTCGACAGAATCTCCGTTCCCGGTTCGAGCTCCCAGACGACCGAGAGCTCCTCTCCGAGCGCGTCGTCGTTGAGACCCTCGAGGGTCACGAGCGTGTACGGCGGACGGCCCGTCTCGCGGGCGTTATTCGACGGGGACGATATCTCTTTGACCGACCAGCGGCGTTGACGCGCTTTCACGTGTTGCCCTAGCTCCGGAATATTGAACGGCTTCTGCGCTTCTGTCGCCATCTTTGCGTTTGTCCTTTCCTCTCGCGGTTGATTTTTCGCGTCGCGCGACGCGCTCCTCAATTTTAGACGAAAAGCCCCGATCTTTAAAGATAAAAAGTCGATTTTTGCACAGGATTTCGCCCCTTTTGGCCGCAAATAAAAAAAGACGACGTTCCCCCGAAGAAGGGAAGAACGTCGTCTTAGCGCCGCGCGAAGAGGGCGCGACCGGCGACCGGCGGTTTAACGGCGCGGTGAGAGCGCGGCGAAGCGGAACGCGCTGCGGACGCGGCGTTCGAGCTCCTGCGTTCCGCTCCAGCGCATGATCTCGCGCGGGGACTCGCCGGGACGCGTCGAACGCATGATAAAGGTCGGGAACCGGTCGACGCCCGACTCCGCGCAGAGAACGCGCGAACCTGGATCGTCCCGATACACGAAGTCGATCGGATACTCCCGCGCCAATCGCGCGACGATCGGACGCGCCGCGTCGCACGCCGGACAGATCCCCGGCGCGCGGAACGTGTAGACCGTCAACGTCGTCTCGCGCTCCGCCGCGAACGCGAAACGCGTCGCCAAGAAGGGGAGCGTCGCCAAAATCGCGATCCCGAGGAACTTGCGGCGACTGCCTTTGCAACCTTTTTTCTTAGAGTTCGTTCCTTTCTTACAACTCATTTCTTTTCCTTTCGTTCATTCTTTCTCTTTCGATAATGATTCTTCCATATCCTCCGAAGAAGGGGGCGCGTCCCCGAGGAACTCGAAGGACGCGATCGCTCGCCCGAAGGAGCCCGGCGCGGCGCGACCCTTATGACGCTGCGTTCGTCCGTAAGGGTAGACGTATTTCTCACGCCACTTTGCGCTCTCGCGCAGGCGCCGCGCGAAGAAGGGGAGCCCCGCGACGATCTCGAGAATCGTCCCGAACTCGTCGCGACACAGCTCCCCGAGCGCGTCGAGGAACGCCCCGCCGAGCCCCTGGCCTTGACGATCCGCGCGAACCGCGAGGCGATGAACGCGCCGACGTCCGCGTCTCCCTTCGCTCGGAAGGAGCGCCGCGAAACCGACCGCTTCCCCCGTCTCGAGAAGACGCGCCGCGAAGCATTGCGCCGAAGGATTGAGACTCCCGCTCAGATAGTGAAGCGCTTTAAAATCGTTCCAGAGTTCGCGTGGAGCGCGGACGATTCCCAGTTCGATCGGTCGGCGCCGAAGACGCCCTCGGCGAACGCGCCCGTCGCGCATGTCGAGAACCCAGTCGGGCTCGAGCTCCTCCGCGAGTTCGTCGCGCCCCGAGATCGCGACAAGGCGCGCCGCGCCGAAAACGCCTAGATCGAGCGCGCGACGCGTTGCGATCGCCGCGCTGCGCCGCGTCGCCGCGTCGAGAAGCCCCGCGAACTCGTCGACGACCGCGATTCCCCCCCGAGCCCGCGCCTCAAGAAGCGCGCGCGCCAAATCGACGCGGAAACGCTCCCCCCCGGAGAGCGCCGCGTACGGGAGGAGCTGACGCGGCGGCGAGCCAAACCCGACGGCGGAGAGGGCGCGTTCGAGCGTCTCGTAGTCGACCGAATCGAACGCGTCGATCGCCGCGACGTCCTCCCGCCAATCGCGTCGCGCGTCGAAGATCGACCCGTAAACGCGCCGCGCCACCGTCGTCTTACCCGACCCCGAGGGCCCGAGGATCAGCCCGAGGCGCCATTCCTCCGTCGCGTCGGGGGGCGCGTCGCACCGGATCCGCGTTTCGAGCGTCTCGAGCCGTCCGTCGTCGAGCGTCCCCAAGAGTCGCGCCGCGCGGTAGCTTCGAGGCGCCGCCGCGCGGAGAAGGACGTTGATCTCTCCCATGCGATTCCTCCTTTCTCCTTCCTTTTATCGCGCTCCGATTACAGGACGCAGACTCGCGCCGTATAGCCTTCCGCGACGAGGCGTTCGTACAACTTGCGCTGCTCTTCTTCCGAACCGCATTTGACCACGACGTGGAAATAACGCGGATAATTAGCGTATTTTCTCATTCTTTTCATAAATTCTCCTCTTTCATTGAGTTATAGTTTATTCGTTAGATAGCGAGCGGCGTAGAGCTGAACGCGCCTCCTTGCGCGGAGTCGGGTTCGAAGTAGCCGAGACGTCCGACGAGTTGACGCGCCATCGGACAGACGAGTCCTTGCGCGTCCTCGCGCGAGAAGCTCGCTTCGATTCCGCCGACGGTCGCGCGTGTCACGCCGAGGGCGCGGAGAGTCGCCCCTTGCGGTTCCGTGCGTTGCAGGAGCCAGAGCGCTTCTTCGCAGAACGCGGCGATGATTCGAGGACGCCACGTCGGATTCCCTTGCGCGTCGTCGATCGTCGCGTCGGGCTCGAAGCGGCACGCGGCCTCGAGGAGCGCGACGGCGAGCGCGAGCGCTTGGCTCCGTTCGTCGACGGTCGCCGCGCGCCATGCGTCGGCGCGAAGACGCGTCGCGAAGTACGACTCCGCGTCGGCGAGCGTTACGGGAGCGGTTATTTCACGCGTCATGATCGGCGCTCCTTTCTTGCGCTGGGGAGTCGCATGGACGCGCGACGCGCCGCCAGACTCCCAGCTCGGGGTCGGCGCGGAGCCCTTTCTCTTCTTCGAAACGACGGATCGCCTCCGCGAAGGGAACCTCCTTCGGGAGCTCGAAGATCTTCAAGAGCCCGTCTTCCTCGTAGAGGACACGCCGCGCGAAGAAGCGCTCCACGCGGCGCTTGACCGATTCAGGGCGTTTGCGCGTCATCCGAGAACCTCCGTCGACGCCTTGAGCCCCGAGAGGCGGCAGAGCGCCTGTTTCGCGTTTTTGAACTCCGCGGTGTATTCCCCGATGAGGATCGCGCGGGAGCCGTCGACGCCGGGGGTCGACGCGGGCTCGGTGTGGAGCGCGCGTCCGGCGAGGGGAACGAGCGCGAAACCGCGCGTGTCGCAGACCCACGCGTCCGTGTCCGGGATCGACGGTTCGACGACCACTCGCAGCGTCGCGCCCCCCGCCGACGTCACGAACGTGTCGACGAAGCGCCCCGCGAGGGTCGACCGCTCCCCGACGCGCACCTGCGATTCCATGAACGTCGAGATTACCTGCGCCTGCCCCGTCCCGCAGATAATCGCGTCGGGTATGCACCCCGCGTCGAGGACGTCTTGCGCCGCGCGGTTGATTAGCGCGGGGGAGAGCGCCGGGGCCCCCGAAAGAGCGCGTCCCACGCCTCCTTCTTGCGTTCCGAAGTAGTAGAGACCCCCCATCGTTCCGGGCGCGGAGCCGGATCGTCGCGACTTCACGCCGAAGACGAGCGCCGCGTTGATACGCCGAATCAGCGCGTCCGTCGCGTATTCGAGCTGCGTCGCGATCGTATTCTCCATCCCTGCCTGACTCACCGCTTGCGCCGTTCCCGTCAAGGAGACGTCGCCGCGAAAGATCTGCGTGAAGTTCGACTCCGCATGAGACTGCATGAAGAAGTCTTCTCCCGACGCGGAGCCTTCCGGGATCGGACGCGAATCGAAGACGAGAACCCCCGAGTCGGGCGCGACGAACCCCGGCGACGCCTGAGTAACGCGCTGCGCGGCGAGCGTTCCCCCCTCGACGCTTGAGACGCGCCACACCGCGTGAT
Source organism: Planctomycetaceae bacterium (assembly GCA_004556055.1). GTDB lineage: Bacteria > Planctomycetota > Planctomycetia > Pirellulales > Thermoguttaceae > RUG369. The sequence goes on along the minus strand of SFIW01000053.1, from coordinate 1,111 downwards.
CCCCCTGAATGTGGAAGAGATCCCCGACGCGCCACCCCGTCGCGTCTTCCACCGTAAAGGTCGCGCTCCCTTCCGTATCCGACGACGACGCGTAACGCTTCGTCTTCGGCGCGTCGAGACCTTCGAGCCAGCTGTGCTCCGTCGACGTCGCGCACACGGAGCCGCCCCCGCGCTCCGACCCGCGCGTCGGGAAGAGCTGGATCAATCGCGGCGACTGCGCCGCGCGCCAAGAGAGAACGTCCGAAAGGTCGATCCGAACGTTGAGCAAATCGAGCGTTGAGATATTCATAAACTTTCCTTTCTGTTAAACCATCTTCAATAAACGACTTAGAGAGCCCGCGCGACGGGAGTCTTCGGCGCGTAACGGAGCGCGTCCGCGAAGTCCCCTCGCTTCATCGCGTCGAGGAACCGCTCGCGCGAACCTTGCGACGGCGAGTCCACGCCGGGGGACGCGTCGACTCCGCGCGATCTCTTGAGCCAGTGCGGAGAGAGGGCGATCTCTTCGCGCAACACGTCTTCGACGCTTCGGGAATCGCGGTCGACGGCGCGTCCCGTTTCGTCGAGGCGCAGCGCGTCGGCGAGGCGTCGCACGTCGCGTAGCGCGGTTTCGCAGCAGTCCATCTTTCGCGCCGCGTCGACGAGCTGCGCTTCGATCGCCGCGCGGGTTTCACGCTCCTTATAGCGCGCGTTCTCCTCCTTGAGGGGCGCGAGCTGCGCTTCGAGCGCCGCGATCTGCTCCGCGTAGCGACGTCGCGATTCCTCCGCGATTCCCCCCGCGCCCGCGCCTCGTTCCTCGCGAAGCCGCGCGAGTTCCGCCGCCGTCGCGTCGCGCGATTCTTGCGCGTCCCGAAGCTGCGCCTCCGCCTCCTCCCGGCGCCGACGCTCCTGCGCCGCGTTCTGACTCGCCGATTCGTACCGCCGCGTCATCGCGTCGCGCGTCGTCGCGTCGAAGCGCGGCAGGTGGGCGACGGTGCTGGGAATCCAGGTCACCCAGTTGCGGAGGCCGGCGTAGGCGGAGCCGTAAGCGTCGACGACGGCGCTCCACCACGGGATCTCGTAGCCCCCCGGCCGCGAGTACTCGGCCTTGGTGCCCTCGGTGAAGCCGCGCGGG
>SFIW01000017.1 GCA_004556055.1 Planctomycetaceae bacterium | reverse complement strand
TTTTCATTCTTTTTTTCAAAGATCAGTTGCTTTCAAGCGCTTCGTCGCGTTCGTTACAAGCAACAGGTATAAGTATACCGACTTTCTCACAAACGCAAGCGCTCTTTTTCAAAAATTTCCATTTTCGATTTTTGTTATTGATTCCTAATTTATGGCCAATATACTGGCTCATTATGTCGCAACAATATGAGGTTTTTTCATGTCAAATCTTCCCCAAAATTCAGTAACAGAAGTCCTTATCCTTCGAAACCCTTTGGCTTATAGAGATATTGCTCCGGACGCATTTCAAGAACTAATAAAGGACGGAACATGGATTCCTTTAGTTTTTGGCGTGCTCAAGGCGGTTATTGACAATCATTTCTTTGATCTATGCGAACTAAATTGGGACTATGTCGATAACGAAGACAAAGTTCCTGCGCATTATCTTCGTACAAAATACCTCTTCAGCGCAAATCTCTCTCCCGAGCAAGAAAGTTTCATTCAAAGTATTGCGACAGAAATCGAAGAAGAACTCAAAATCGCGGCCCTGGAGACCCTTGAAAATAAACAAAACGAAGGAACCGACGAGGTTCCAGATTTTTGATCGCGCTTCTATAGTGGGACAGGGCCAGAACTCAAAAGATCGTAGTCCCTGAGAATATGTCGTTATTCGTCTCAGGAATAAAGATTTCCCCCCGTTCCTCGTCCGTAGGAACGGCCTTTTCTTCCGTCGTGTCGTTTCTTTGCTTGTCGTTCAGATCTTCATAAGTTCCCTCCTCTTCAACGGGGAGGCTTGCCACTTTAATCGGATCAAGTCCTTTTGCGTCAGAAAAACTCTCTTCCCGAACTTCTCGCTCTTCAAACGCAGGAACTTTATTCTCTTCAGCGAGTTGCGTGGCGTCCATCAAACGTTCTTCTACGTCAGGCGCACTCATCGCGGACTCTTGCGAGCGCATATTATCAACACTTTCCCAATTACGCCACCTAACGGCGCTATTTATGCCTCCAGCGACAACCATAACGAATAGAGCCGCTTTAACGCCCCATCGCAATCGGCCCCAACCTCTTCTTTTTTCGGCGACGGCCTTCGTTTTAGAACGTGTAACTTCACGGTTGGAGATATGGGCGCTATAGAAATTCGGTTTCAAGGCCTCCGAATCTTGTTGTTCCACTTCTTGGGAATTCTCTGGACGTTCGAGATCAGCGACTTTATGATCAGAATTCTCTATATTCTTACTCTGGAGAGGCGCGGCTTCTTCCCATGCGACATAGTATAAACGCCTGCGACAGTTCTTTGGAGCGTTCATCGGCTTGCACAAACGGTTATTCAAAAGATCATAACAGTCCGCCACTTCCGTCAACATTTCAGGCGAATCGTAACAAACGTCCTCATATTCGTCAGACACTTCAGTCGAATCCAATTGACAGTCCAGATACTCTGCGACAATATTGGCGTCGGGAAAGGACTCGTCTGCAAAAACCTCGGGGGCCTTCTGCAATGGACGCCCCATCACGAGACGCAATTTTCGGAAAAAATCAACGCTTCTAGGACTTCTTCTTAAATCGTTTTCGATCCTCTCGCGTCGTTTATCATCCTCAACGGAAGTCCCTTGATTTTTACAGAATATAGCCTGAAGAGCTAGTCGCATAACCCCACCACTCGCCTATTAAACCTGAATCGTGTCTTTTGACGAAAAGACTCACGGGAGAGTATGGCCAAAAATGAACAAGGACGCAAGTGCGGTTGCTCCCCTCTTTTGGAATCCGTCGCACAAACGCCCTTCATTCTTCAAAACATCACTTCACTTCTGCGTTTTCTTTCCTTCAAGCGAATCCGCCGTCCAGCGCCGAACCTCTCTCTGGATCGGTTGGGTTTGTTTCACGAACCAGGAGCCTGAATTAACCTCAAGCCACAGAGCCGAATTTTCTGTCTCCCAAGATTCTGCCTGAACAGATTTCATCATTTTTTCACTAAATTTGACAGCTTCTTCAAAGGTCATAGGAGAATCAGGTTCCGTAAATCCGTGAATCTCCGTCGTCCAGTACTCGTTTCCTTTCTCCTTAGTCGTTATCATTATCGCTTGCTCGTCTAGGATCAGATACGTGAGTTTCAAGGGTTCAAGAATATTTGTCAAAATCTGATCGATCGACTGATCCTCAAAACTCGCGCGAACAGACGAAAAGCGTCCCACGCCGCTAGCGTTCAAGGCAACGTCGTCCCAAATCGCCAAAAATTTAAACTGCGTTTCTAAAATTTCGACGGCTTGCTGCAACGCTATGGGTTTAACGATATTAAAAGGCGTTTTCTTCGACAAAAATCGCCATCCTCTGTTTTCCGGAACAAGCTCTTCGTGAAGAAAACCTTCAGACGTTGGGAGCCCGTTAAGGACTCTCAGCTGTTCGTACAAAAACTCGGCTTGTCTCCGTTCAAGAAGAGAGCCTCTAACAATTAACGAAGCTCCCTCATGCGTTATTTCGAAGGATTGTCCGTCACTCGCCTCTTCTGTTTCACAGACAACAAACGTTCTTATAAATTCCTCTAGACGCTCTATCGTTAGCTGATCGATCTTTTCCGCCGGGGGAGCGTTACCTTGAATATTCACTAAAGACAGACTGCTTTCCTCGAGCAATTCAGAAAAATCGAAACGCTGCTCTCCGAAATCATTTTCCTGCTCAGGTTCAATCGACACGTAACCGTCTTCCTTAGCCGCCCTCCAATGCAACATTTCCGCTTCCTTTTCGAGAGCTTCAAAGACGGTCGTGTCTTCTAGTTGAAGATCCAAACTTTTGTTCCAGGAATTGCGCAGCAATATAATCGCGTTCAAATCAAGGTTCACAGGAACCCCTGAATATTCAGAAAGCAAGCGCAAAGAAGCCAGAGGAGATTTTGGGAAAACGATAGATTTAATTGGCAACTGCAATCTGGCTTCAATATCCAAGGGTTCCGGAGCAACATTGAGTTTAGGAACGTTCAACGAAGTGTCAAACTCCTCGGGGGCGGGATAAAATTCAGCGTCTTCCCCTTCTACGATCTCCTCTTCCTGTGAATTCTCTTTGGCGAAACGTTCTTCGTCAAACTCAACGAAGAGTTCCTCGTCTGACTCTGTTGGGAGGTCTTGGTCTTCGTTAGAAGCCGTCGGCGTCTCAGAACTCTCCTCGTCGATAGCGGATTCCTGAATCTCGTCGTCCTTCGAGAGAAGCGCGGGCTCCTCCTCAACAGTCGGCTCTTGCAACGAAGGGTCTTCCGCGATCAAGCTCTGCTCGTCCCAAAGGGAATTGCCGCTCGTTTCCAATTCCGCGGAAATATCACTTGAGTCGTCATTCGTTACATCTTCAGACGCATCGACGATCGGAGCCTCCGGATTACGATTTTCAGGAAAGTCGCCCTGCTCTTCGTTACGTGAGTTGACAGCTACGTCAGTTCCGCCTTCAGGGGCAATTTCGACGAGCGGTTCACTTTGCGGAACTTGTTTTTCCTGTTTTAAAGACAGCATTCCCCAAAGGACAATCCCTGCGGTCAACATTCCCGAAAGAACGCCCACGAGAACAAGAAAGCGAAATCGGGAACGACTATTTCTAAAAGAAGTTTCCGATTTCGAAGGAGCGTTTTCCGAACGTTCTTTCCTTTCAACCGGTTGTTCCATCTCTTTCGTGAGAACAGGAGGCGCTTCGGGGAGATTTTTAGGCGCGCTCTGCGGGATCGGGGAATTTTTCTCCTCAAATGAATCCTGACAGGAATCTGAAATATCTCTGGACTCGCGTTCCTCAGAAGAGGCGACGCGCAGGGGCTCGTTCGAATCCAAAGCGGAGTCGTCGCCTTGTTCGTCGGGAGCTTCGATCAAGATCATACCGGCGCACTTTGGACAAGCGATAATCTGTCCGATAAGTTGCGGATCATTCACCTCAAAATGTGTTTCACATGACGGACAACAAATTTGAAAAGAGCAGTTCTTCATTAGGAATTCTCTACTACAGCGTCGCAAATCAACCGCCGGAAGGAGTCAACTCACAACAGATTTTAGCCTGCGTACAAACGAAGCGCCGATCGCTAATATGCTCCTCAAATGTCAAACGACTAGTTCAAAGTCGTAAGCCGTCAATCTTTGATTTTGCCCGTCTCTAGGAGGAGCGGAAGGGAGACGCTCGACAAATAGTCAACGGCGTATATATTTTAATATCGACAGGAACGTTTTAAAATCCGGAAAAAACATGCTGAACGTCCAAAGATATCAAGATTTTGGACTCGTAAGAGGTTTCTGTCGGGAAAGGATCAAAATCATGGCACAAACCGAGCTCCAGATAGAGTGGATCGACGCGCGACAAGACGACGTAGCCACCAAGATAGACGCCTTGCGTAAAAAGTTAAGTCTCAAGGGAAACATCGTCAGCGAAGCGGGCAAAAAGAAGACGATAGAAATTTTCGGGGAACCTTTAACCCCTCAAGAAGTTGTCGATAAAATTTGCGCGGACGTCTCTGAAAAAGGTCTTGAGGCGCTTCTTGATTACTCCAAACGAGTTGACAACGCGAATCTTACGCCTGAAGAATTGCGTGTTCCTTTAAATGAATTGGAAGCGGCGGTCAATGAGGTTGAGCCCGAGTATATAGAAGCGGTGGATCGCATACGCGAACGGATAGAAACGTTTCAGCGCTCAATCCTTCAATCTTCTACGCGCATCGAAGTTGCCGGCGGATGGCTTGGTCAACGTTATCTTCCTCTTCGTCGCGTCGGCGTTTGCGTTCCCGGCGGAGCCGCAGCCTATCCTTCCTCGGTTCTAATGACCGTCGTACCGGCTCAGGTCGCCGGAGTCAAAGAGATCGCCGTCATGGCTCCGCCAACCCCTAACGGATCATATAATCGCTATCTGCTTGCAACTTGCGCAAGATTAGGCGTCACGGAAGTATACCGGATGGGCGGAGCTCAAGGCGTCGCGGCTTTCGCTTATGGAGTCGAAGGAATTCCGCGAGTTGATAAAATTGTCGGTCCCGGCAATATGTTTGTTGCTTTGGCCAAAAAGGCAGTATACGGTTCCGTCGCAATTGACTCGATTGCAGGTCCAAGCGAAGTTGTCGTAATCGTCGACGACTCGACGCGCGCCGATTACACGGCATATGACGTTCTCGCCCAAGCGGAACATGCGCCTGGATCAAGTATCCTCATTGGCTGGAACGAAGAGGTTTTGCGTCGCGCTCTTCAACAAATCGACGTCACGTTGTCAAATATCGAACGAGGCGACCTGGCGCGTCAAGCTTTGTCGAACTTCGGCGCGGTAATCGTAACAGAAACGGAAGACGACGCCTGCGCGATAACTAACCTCATCGCGCCTGAACATCTGCATATTGCGACGCGCAACGCAGAGGAATTAGCCCAAAAAATTCCTTGCGCCGGCGCGATTTTCATGGGAAACTACACTCCTGTCGCGCTAGGCGATTACGCCGCCGGACCTTCTCACGTGTTGCCCACAAGCGGTTCCGCGCGGTTTGCAAGCGGTTTAACTTGCAACGACTTCCTTCGAGGGAATAGTCTTCTGCATTTCAATCAGGAAGGTCTCGATCTTCTCGCCGGAGACGTTCATCAGATTGCGACGGTCGAAGGTCTTACCGCCCATCGTGGAAGCGTAGACGTCAGACGTTCTAACAATTAGAATTAGGTTCGTTTGATCCTCTTTATCTCCTTCTCAAAATCAAGGAAACGAATCAATGAAGAGTAAATTCTATAATTTAAAGCTTTTTGCTATAGGATTAATCCTAACAACCGTCGCGACTGCGTCATTGACGTCTATCTATGCGCACGATCTCGTCATTCCCAAAAATGAAAACGAATCGTACGGCTATTCGGATTCTCCTAAGCAACCGTGGAGCGAATTTCGTGTTCACGATCCTAGTCGTCCTATTCCGAAAAAGCTCAACCCCACCCCGCCGACTTACTTTCAGGAAGCTCCTTCTGACGCCATTGTACTCTTTGACGGCTCAAATCTTGACGCCTGGCAACCTACGAAGTGGAATCTTGTCGACGGAACGATTGAATGTACGTCCGGCGTTTTCGCTACAAAGGAGAAATTTGGAGCGTTCCAGCTCCATCTTGAATGGCTTTCTCCTGCTAACTTTGAAGGCGATTGGGGCAACCAGGGGAATAACGGCGTGTGCCTGTTAGGAGCTTACGAGATCCAAGTCTTTGATTCTTTTAAGATCAACAATTATCCTGACGGGGCATGCGGTTCCGTCTACGGTCAAACTCCGCCGCTTGTGAACGCGTGCACTCCGGCAGGTAACTGGCAAACTTACGATATTTTCTTTACCCCTGCAAAATACGACGGCGATAAACTTCTTGAGTCGCCTAGAGTAACCATCTTGCAAAATGGAATCATGGTTCAAAACAACCAAGAAATCTACGGGGCAACTAGCCACTTCAAGGGACCTGGCCCGATTGTTTTGAGCGGTCACGGATGCCCCGTTCGATTCAGAAATATTTGGATCCGATCTTTCGATTGACTGTTAAATGGTCTATAAATCAGAAGAGCGCTTTTTGAAAGAAAGCGCTCTTCTGATTTTAGAGACGTCTTTACACGCTTTTTTCAAGATCTTCTCAGATTCTACACTTACTTCCAGTTCATACAACATTTTAGTCATAGAATGGATCGTCCCTAATGAAAAATAAAACCTCGGTAGAAAAAGCGAGAACAACCTTTACATGGATCTTTGGGATTCTAATTGCCTTCCTTCTCTTCTTCACAGAACCGGTTCCAATGATAGACAAGCCATTGTTTGAGGGGCTTTTCATGCTTGGCGGTTGCACATGCGCGGTCATCGGCGCCCTTGGTCGTGCCTGGGCGTCTCTCTTCATTTCCGGCAAAAAGGATCAAACGCTAATTCATGTTGGACCATATGCAAACTGTCGAAATCCGCTTTATTTTTTCAGCTTCATTGGCTCGTTGGGAGTCGGATTAGGGAGCGAGACGATTACGATTCCCACGGTCATCGTAATCATGTTTGTCATTTACTACAAACTTGTAATAAAAGACGAGGAAAAAAGGCTCGAAGAGCTCTTTGGCGAAGAATATCGCTCATACAAAGCCAAGACGCCCTGCTTTTTTCCAAAGTTTAACGGCGCAACTTCAAAGCTTGACGATCATTACGACGTTAATCCAAGAATTTTTTATCGTCGTCTTTTTGATTGCGCCTGGTTTGTTATATTCATAGGGATACTGGAGTTCTCAGAAGCGATGAACGAACTTAACTGGCTTCCATCCCTGTTCAAAATTTACTAAGACTGTTCTAAAAGCGCTGTACCTTTGTTTTAAAGAAGGAGTCCACATGAGTTCCTCAACCCCAATGTTAAAATCTCCTATTTTGGGTCAAGTCCCAGCCCATGTCGCCATTGTCATGGATGGAAACGGACGTTGGGCTCAGAAACAAGGCTTAGCTCGTTCAGCGGGGCATATTCAGGGCGCGGCAATACTGGAAAAGGTTGTCGAAGCGGCGATTGATTTTGGAATTAAACGTTTAACCCTCTATTGTTTCTCGCACGAAAACTGGAAACGTCCTAAAGAGGAACTTGACGCGCTCATGGCGTTATTAAAAAGCTACATGAAAGAGCAACGACCAGTTTTCATGAAAAATAAGATTCGCCTTCGCATTATTGGACGTCGTAACGAGCTTCCCTCCGACGTCTTGCACGAGATCGACGAAACAATACGACTGACGTCCGCAAATGACGGCTTGACGTTAGCTTTGGCGATCAATTACGGCGCGCGTCAAGAAATAACCGACGCAGTGAAAAAAATTGTCCGCGAAGTATCCTCCGCTATTCAAAACGATCCGAACGACCAAACTAAAATCGAAGCGTTAGAACAAGCGATCGATGAAAAATATATCTCTTCCAAGCTTTACGACCCGGAAGCTCCAGATCCCGATCTTTTTATTAGAACGGGAGGAGAACAACGGCTCAGCAACTACTTGCTGTGGCAATTAAGTTATGCGGAGCTCTGGTTCACCAACGTGTTATGGCCTGATTTTACTCCAGAAACACTGAAAGAGGGAATTCTCGCCTATCAAAAGCGACAACGCCGTTATGGAGGTTTGAACTCTACCGACTCGCAAAAACCATGCGATTGTAAATGAATTCAACTGAAAAAAACGCTATTTAGAATCGTGAAAAGCAGATTCTCATATCCAAGATTTTCACCCTTTCAACAACAATATCCATAGTCATTATCCTGAGGGCAAGGAAGTCCCGACTCCTCAATCAACCATAGCGCATCCTTGTCCTTTGATTGTACACGGACTTTCTAACTCACGCTCAAGTCTCTGTGACAAATCGCAGATCGTATAGTGAAGAAAAAGCGGCAGTCTTAATCTCTTAACGCTTGCATTTCCTCCGAATAAATGAGAAAATATTCTTTAAATCGTTCAAAATAAAGCGCGTTCGCTTTTTCGTCTTTTCACCCTCTCGTGCTCCAAATTATTGCATAGGGAATTCAAATGCGCAAATTATGTCGTCTTTTTCCAACAAACAAAATTGTCCGTACTCTTGTATCGTCTTTCGTCTTAATTTTGTCGCTACAATCCTCTTCTACAATTTGGGCCGCGAAGCCAACGATTGACTGCTCAAAGATTCGAGGGGTTTGCTACGTTCCCACTCCCAACAACGAGGAGGAATGGCGGAGAGAACTAGGGTATGGGAAACGCGTCAATCTCAACGCAATTCGTTTTTGGACTTCCCCTAAACAGTATGCAATTTCAGGGGACGAATACATCCAAGAAGTTGTTCATTTGGTGCGCGTAGCCGATGAGTGCGGATACAAGAGCATGCCAATTCTATTCAACGGCAATATGCTAAATCCTGAAACGATCGAATCGGCGGCATATCCGCAAGCCGACGCGTTCACAACGGCTCTCGTCAACGCTCTCAAAGACGAACCAGGTCTCCTGATGTTTGACGTCATGAACGAACCGCTATGCAGCCCTTATATAGGGGACGCCCCGGAAAACGAACAAAAAGAACGCGCTGAAAAAATATGGACGTTCTTACGCAGAGAAATAGCGTTGATTCAAAAACTCGCGCCAGACGTCCTTACGACAGTCGGTTACACGACGAGCTGGGAAATTGAAGAATCGACCGCTCGAATGATCGACGTTATTTCATTCCATGACTACACTGACCGTCGTCAAGTAATGGAGGATAATATCCGCTTGGCGCTCGACTGGGGGAAAAGACTCGATAAACAAGTCATAAACACAGAAACGGGATGCATTGCTCGCGCAAATCCCTATGATATGGTTCTCGAATGCTGTCTTACTCACAACGTCGGTTGGTTTGCTTTCGAACTGATGATTAAGGGCCGTTGCATCGACGAACATGGAATATTTTACCCGGATGGAACGATACGAGACGCCGCTACGATTGCCTCGATGATGGGGTGTTTTCGAAATCGAAATCTGAAAACCGTCGTACCTACTAACCCTAATCGAGAAGGCAAGGTGGATCACGCGCTTGCTTTGCTCCGCGACGCGCTCAAAGAATATACCAGCGACGCGTTTGATTACCGCAGGAGCGACAAAAAGAAGCTTCTGGACGCCTGCGAAGTCGCGTCAAATATTCTTGAAGGATGCGAACTCGTTCCCATGAGCGACCTGCCGTCGGCTCATGTCCAAGCGTTCCGTGAAGACGAAAACGCCGACTTATGGGAAATTCGTAAGTTTGCCTATGGGCTTGCTCAAAGACTGAAAGAAGTTGCGCAGATATTCTAAAACAAAGATTTCCCCCCTCAGAAAAAAGAACGGCTCCTTACATAAAGGAGCCGTTCTTTACTCGCACACAACGTCTCGTCATGATCTAGTCTTAAACTCTTCATAGAAGAATCACAGGAAACGACTCGTCGTCTCCTTCATCATATGGACATGAAAAGACGCTTTCGATAATTCCTTGCCTGGAGAAAAACAAGTACAAAAACAAGAAAAAAAAAGATGAGAGTGTCGGGGCTCGAACCCGAGACCTACGGATTAAAAGTCCGTTGCTCTACCAACTGAGCTACACTCCCATTATTAACAAGATGAGAGTGTCGGGGCTCGAACCCGAGACCTACGGATTAAAAGTCCGTTGCTCTACCAACTGAGCTACACTCCCACTCGCTATCAAAGCAGATTAGTAGAAATATTTTAGAACGGTAAAGTCATTTGTCTAGTGTTTTTCTTTAAAAATTACCTTCTAAGACCAAGAATTCCCTACTCAGGGCGCGTCATAATCGAATTCTCGCCACACCATCGGACGGCTATGACGCGATTCGATACGCAAGACCACTTCCCCATTGAGGAAGATACGAACAGTGCCGCTTGATTGACTTACAGCAATCGCGACGGCCTCAGTGCTCCGACTAACGGCGGCGGCGGCCCAATGTCTGGAACCAAGTCCTTTCGAAAGCGTTATCGTCGCGGTCGACGCGTCTAATAAGCGACACGCTGCGGCGACTGTTCCGTCAAGAGCGATCACAAAGGCCCCGTCTAATTGAGCCACTTCCTTAATACCTTCCCTGACGCGCGGATCAAAGAGGTCTCGCTCCTTGCACTTATAGCCGCGAACGGGGTCAAACCCCGCCGGCTTACTATTAGCAAGCACTTTCTTCGTATCTCCGACAACGAACAACGTACCCACAGACTTTCCTTCGCGTCCCTCGCGACCAATCTCCAGCGCAAGATCCACAACCATTTTGAGCGTTTTTAGGGGCACCTTCGTCTCGATCTTACGCAACTCCTTGCCCGTAAGTCTTTCGAGGTGCTCGCCCAAATTAATAACGCTAATTGAATCAAGACCAACAGAATCAAAACCGCTATAAAGCGCAATAAGTCGCGAACCCGGCGCAAAGTAATCATCGGCGACCGCTTCAAGAATAGAATGCGTTATCCGATCATAAACGGGAGAACCGTCGTCTAGTTCAAGAAGAACCGTTTTAATGTCATTTTCCTTCGCCCCGCTAAGCGCTTCGACGTTCGTCGCAGCCGCGACAAAATATGTGTCTCCAAGAAGTTTCTTCAAGCGTTTCCAATCAATAGGAGAATCAAACAAGATGAGAAGGCCTGAAGCGTCCATCTTCTCATTTAAACTCACCGCTTCAAATAAAATATTTTGGAAATATTCCGTAAATTTATATGGTTCCATCGCGGGTCTATAGTCAGAGACTGCAAAATTCATCAGAAACAAGTTGAATAAATATAACACACCTGTCTATAGTATCATATAAAAAGGGGATATTGTCAACAGAAAACCCCTAAAAATATAGGGACGACCGAGGGGATGACGTCCCTCTGGTTAATTTCCTCCAAAGAGCCCTTTGAGTAGCCCTCCCAGCGCGTCGACGAGGCGCTCATTAAATTATTTTATACAAGAATGAAGAACTATTAGTTTTTTAAAAAATTTCTGCTTCACCCTTGAAAAAAAGAAACCGAGATATATCATGTTTAGAGCTGAGATTAAAAAATTTAATCTCACAACTAGCCAAAATAAGCTACACCCACACACATTCCAATGAAGGAGATTAATTATGGTAGCGGAACGTAATCCCTTTGCCATTGCGAAAGCGCGTATCGCTAAAGCTGCGGAAGCTCTTAATCTTGACGCCGCCACAACAGCCCTCTTGAGCGCTCCCCAGCGTGAAGTTTGGGTTACCTTGCCTGTGAAGATGGATGATGGGACGACGAAAGTCTTCCAGGGATTCCGCGTTCAATACAACACTGCTCGCGGTCCTGCAAAGGGAGGTATTCGTTGGTTCCCCACTGAGACCATCGACACGGTTCGCGCTCTTGCCTGCTGGATGACTTGGAAGACCTCCGTTGTTGATATTCCTCTTGGCGGCGGTAAAGGCGGTATCATCTGTGATCCTAAATCTCTTTCCAACACTGAAAAGGAACGTTTGGCTCGCGCTTATATCCGCGCTATCGCTCCTGTCATCGGTATCACCAAAGACGTTCCGGCTCCGGACGTCTACACCAACGGCCAGATCATGGCTTGGATGATGGACGAATTCGAGAAGATTCAGCAAGAATGTCATCCCGGCGTCATCACCGGTAAACCGCTTTGCATCGGCGGTTCTCAAGGTCGTGGCGATGCGACCGCTCGCGGCGGCGTCTACACCACCCGCGAATGTGCGAAGGCTTACGGAATCGACCTCAAGGGCAAGACCTGCGCGATCCAGGGCTTCGGTAACGCCGGTCAGTTCGCCGCGACTCTCTCCGAAGAGCTCCTCGGCATGAAGGTCGTCGCCGCGACGGATTCTAAGAGCGGCGCCTACAATCCTAATGGTATTGACGCGAAAGCACTCGTCGAATACAAAATCAAGAATGGTTCCTTGGCAGGTTTCCCCGGAGCTCAGCCCATCTCCAACGAAGAGCTCCTTGCTCTCGACGTCACCGTCCTCTTCCCTGCGGCCCTCGAAAACACGATCACCGAAGAAAACGCCGGCAATATCAAGGCTCAAATCGTTTGCGAACTCGCCAACGGTCCTACCACCCCTGAAGCCGACAAGATTCTTGACGCTAACGGCGTTCACGTCATTCCCGACTACCTCGCCAATGCCGGCGGCGTCACCGTTTCTTACTTCGAACAGTGCCAGAACGCCCAGAACTACTACTGGGAACTCGACGAAGTTCAGAAGCGTCTTGACCAGAAGATGACGAACGCGTTCAAAGCCGTTTACGAAATGAGCGTTGAGAAGAAGACCAGTCTTCGTGAAGCCGCTTACCTCGTCGCCATTAAGCGAGTTGCCGACGCTATGAAAGTTCGCGGTTGGTGCTAATTCTTCGTGAAACTCGGTAGAGTCTATAGCGACGCAAATTCCTGGATTTGCGTCGTTTTTTATTAGATAAAGCGCTCGTTGTCGACTAATCGTTTTTGATTATAATCGAGTTATCGACGTTTTATTGGTCGCGTCGCTAAGCGCACACAACAGATATAATAAAGAAGACAATGAGTTATTGGCAAGATAAAGTCGTTTTAGTTACAGGCGGTTCAAACGGACTTGGACGCGTCATCGCCGAAACCTTCGCCGCTGCTGGCGCAAAACTCGCCATCGTCGGGTTAGAGGCCGCTGACGTTGAAAAAACCGCTCAGGAAATGAAAGACCTGAAATGCGAAGTCCTTCCCATCGTCGCCGACGTCACCAACGCCATTGACGCGCAAAGAATCGTCGACGAAACGGTGAATCACTTCGGGGGGCTCGACGTTCTTGTCAACGCCGCAGGTCGAACTCATCGGGGATATCTTATGAAAACCCCTTTAAAAGAGTTCCAAGATTTGTGGAATCTCAACGTCATGGGAACGATCGCCTGCACGCAGGCGGCTTACACTCACTTAGTAGAACGCAAAGGCCATGTCGTCAACATTGGCTCTCTCGCGGCGAAAAGCGCGGCGCGATGGGTTGGCGCTTATCCCGTTACGAAACATGCGGTAGCCGCGTTTTCGCAACAATTGCGTTTAGAAGCCAAGCCTGACGGAGTTCACGTGTTGCTCGTGTGTCCCGGTCCCGTTAAGCGTGACAATCCCCGACTCTATCCCCTTAAAAACGCCGACGGTATTCCAGATTCGGCGCTTATGCCGGGGGGCGGAGTCAAGGTTGGTAAGATTGATCCCAAGTATCTTGCCCAAAAAATTCTCAAAAAGTGTGAAAAGAGGGAGCCTGAGCTGGTTATCCCGCGTAAGGCTCGGCTTCTTTTTACCATCGCCCAAATCTGTCCCAAGCTTGGAGATTGGATCGTTCTAAAATCCACCTGATTCCACGCCGCTACTCGACGGAGTCCTGTTCGTGAACGACGTCCGCCAACCATCTGGCAAAACGAATACTCCTCGGGCCCGGACAACTCGCATAGTCGTCCCATATCGGGTAGACTTGACCCAACCGAACCGCGTCGACTCCATTCTTTAAAGAATCCCAGTCGGCGCGCGTTTCTTTTTCTTTGAGCCCATCGCGCGCGGCTATCTTCTCCGGCGGTTGCATGTCGATAATGACCTCGGGATTTAATTCAATCACCCCTTCAGCAGTAATAATAGGAGCCATTCCTCCTAAATCTTGAGCGACGTTCACGCCCCCTGCAATCTCCAATAATTCGTTAAAGTAGGGATTGGCCCCCGCTACATATATTTCTCCGAGCCCTTCCTTGTGGAGTTCGCGAAAAATAGAGATCAGCGTTCTTCTCTTCTTCATATTCGCCGTTTCTTTTCGAATAGACTCCAGTTCTTCCACCATATGATTTCGTTGCGTCTGGGCGCGTTCTAATATGCCTTCTGACTGCTCAAATTCGCTCGCTTTTTTCCCGAGAATAACAAAGGAGTCTAACGATTATTCTTTCCGTATCGTAATCATAGAGACTGCCAATTCGCGGCAAACCTTCAATTTCTGGAGGATAATGGCAGTAATTAGAAACGCCGACAATCCGTTCCGTCAGTCCAAGCGCGCAAAGAATTTCCGTAACGCTAGGGGCCGTCGAAACGATCCTTAATTCATCATGCTCGCTATTGAATAAACGATTTTCGTCTCCACCGGTTCTTCCCCAAAGGAGATAGCCGAGGAGAAAACAAAGCAGAACGACAAAAGCCCAACTTAAAAAAAGCTTTAACCGAGACAACGCCAGTTCCCTCCAGAGAGAAAGGGTCAAGAAAATAATAAACCCTCGCAAAAGGAGGGTAAGCGCCCCAACAAGGACTCGAACCTTGGACCCAGCGGTTAACAGCCGCTTGCTCTACCAACTGAGCTATCAGGGCAAAAATGCCAAAAGCGCCCCAACAAGGACCAGGGCAAAAAATGCTAAAAGCGCCCCAACAAGGACTCGAACCTTGGACCCAGCGGTTAACAGCCGCTTGCTCTACCAACTGAGCTATCAGGGCAAAAAATGCTAAAAGCGCCCCAACAAGGACTCGAACCTTGGACCCAGCGGTTAACAGCCGCTTGCTCTACCAACTGAGCTATCAGGGCTTCGTGAGAAATACTTCCCATAACGCCTTAAATTTACTATAAAAGGGTAAACTCGCAAGAGGATTTTTTAGATTTTTCTCGATTTCTCATTCAATGAGTTAAGACCCAGTCGGGCGCAAATTTCTTGCCGTAAGTCTTCCAGCGATTATGCAACCACCAGTATTGATCCGGGGCAAGTCTAACTTGTTCTTCAAGCTTCGACACATGCCATTGCGTTATTTGCTGAACCGTCTTTATCTCCGGAGGGAGCATTCGAGGGTCAAGCGCCTCCACCATGCGCATCGTAAAGTTCAACGGCTTATTATCTCTTCGCGTCGCATAGCACACGAAAATAGGGGCGTCATACTGTAAGCTCATCAGAGCCATCGCCTTATATGCAGACGCAGGTCTGCCGAAAAACTTCACCCAGGCGCCTTTCTTTCCCGCCGACTGATCGGCCAGGAAAGCCATGATTCCCCTTTTCTCCATTACGGACACAACGTCCTCGTACCCCGTGTTCTTATCTATAATGAATTGCCCTGTTCTCCCGCGGAAATCGCTAATAAAACGATCCAAATAGGGATTATCAAGTTTACGCGCGACAGAAAAGGTCGGATAGCCCAATAAACCAAGCAAGAATCCGCCTATCTCAAAATTTCCAAAATGTCCGGTAATCAGAATTATGGGTCGATCTTCCTGAAGAGCTTTAAAAAAGGAACGTCCATTCTCAATAGTCACATGTCGAAACCAATTAATCCCATGAAGTTCTCGAGGGGCGTGCGCCACCTCAGCCACCATGAGAAATAGGTGCGCCCACATTTTTCTAGCGAGCTCGCGTCGTTCACGCTTTGTTTTCTCAGGGAAAGCATGGCGCAAATTTTCGTCCACTAAGCGTTTTCGAACGCATAGAACGTCGTTAAATAGAAACGCCATATACTCGGACGCTTGCTGGCACGCGTCGAGCGAAAAGCATTGAACGACGCAAACGACGACTCGAACGATAAGATACACAACGTAATCGCCTATTTTATGTAAAACCCCACGCATCGGATCCTCAATAGGTAAAAACTATTTTTCTTTCGCAAACGCTAAAAAACGTATAAACACGCCAACGTATATTATCAAACAAAGGAAAAGACTGCAAGAGCCGACTTTAAACGAAAGAAGCGCGCCTAACCGAGAGTTAAACGCGCTTCTTTTCCATCAGCGACTTATTCAAGACTCAAATCTTCGCGGGCCCCTTTCGCCCCGAAACGAGCGACTAGGGGAATGAGATTCGGTCGAACGAGCCTGATTAACATGCAAAATGCGTCGATCGAGTTCCGTATTATCGAGTTCGTTGATCGCTTTTTCCGCTTCAGCGTCGTTAGGCATCGTGACGAAAGCAAATCCTTTGGAACGATTCGTTTCCCTATCAACAACGATTTTGGCGTCCGAAACGACTCCAAACGTTTCAAAAGTCTTACGCAACGTCTCTTCCGACGTGCTGTAAGCCAAGTTTCCAACATAAATTTTCATAGGCGTCTTCTTTCTTCACCCCTAGCGCAAAGCCGCCTCGTTAAAAAAAACGAGGCGCATTTGAACCGATGAAATCAACATAAAAGGGATCCGACTTACAAAAAAGTACAGACCCGCTCAAAGAACAAAAAGCTCAAAAGAAAAGCAGCATAGCTAAAGAGCGAAGAAAAGGACAAAATAAATCTGTCCAAGAACGCTAACTCAACAAAGCGCAATCCCTTAGAGTTACGAAGATTAAACAAAATAAAGGGAAAAAGTGGAGGCGGCGGGAATTGAACCCGCGTCCCGCGACGTCTCTACGAGAACGTCTACGCGTGTAGTCGATTCTTTAGAGTTTAATCCCTTTGAACCCTTATCGACGACGGTTTCTCAAGGACGATTCGAAAGCTTTATTTAGTTCGCCGCGTGTTCGACGCGACGGCAAACGATCCGAATTTAGCGACCAAATACTTCATCTCTTCGGCTAAGAATCATATTCGGGGTTGCCTATTCTCAGGCAGCCAAAGCCATTTTGTTATTGGCAATTGAAATTTTTAATCGGCTTTTAACGAGGCCCACCGATCAACCTCGACGCGCAATTCACGCTTCGCCCGCCCGGTCGAACCCAGTTCGCCCCCGGTCACGCTACAACGTCTCTCATTCTACCCTTTACACGAAAGCTTGCAAGCCCCCGTCGATTTTCTTCCCGGAAATCTGAGTCTTGCTAACTCCTTGTATTTCATTTATCATAGTTTAAACCACTTTGCGCGAGCATTAGAAAGCGGAGAAGCTATCGATGAAATTAGCAGTTGCCTTGCAGGAAAGAGCCGATATCAATCGGAAAATCGAAGAATTAAAGAATCGTCTCAAATGCAACGTTCTTATACAAGAAGGCGAATCCCCGGAAGAAGAACCTAATTCTTTAAAACGCGAATTAGATTCTACGATCGCGAGACTAGGCGTTCTTATCGCCAAAATCAACCTCACCAATAGCCAAACGGTCGTCGACGGGAAGACGCTCACGGAACTTATCGCTCAAAAAGACGCCCTGCAACTTTCTATTTACGTCTACAAAGAAATCATCGACATCGCAAATCAAAAGACCTATCGTTCTCGAAACACTGAGATAAAAATTAAGACGGCAATTTCGGTTGTCGATTGGCAAAAACGTATCGACGCCTTGTCAAAGGAGCTCCGTCTTCTTGACATTAAGATACAAGAAACTAACTGGAAGATAGATTTGATCGAATAAAGTCGCTGGAGTAGTAGCCAACGGGGTGAATGTCGCGCGACGACTGCGTAAGTCGCACGAACTTTTATGGAAAGTTAAAAGCCGTAGAGCGAAGGCACGAGACAAAGTCTCTTTCATTGTTACGCTCCGACAGTGCACAGTCGCATCGTTTACGTTTATTGTTATTACCAGACATTAACCGTTTGGTTGGGTGGGATCGGGGATTTTTCCAGCCTTAAATTTGCGAAGGTCGCTTTCTATTGCGATAGACGCCGTCTTTGCAGATCATTTGACCAAATTAAACGCGTTTTAAATAAAACGCCTAACGGCACGAAAAATCGCTACGTTAGGCGTTGAATTTTTCTCTCGGGAGATCCTTTTCTCTATTCTCCCAAGCGCCTTCTTATTTCTTCGACAACCAAAACGATTCGGTGTTCGTCTTCGTCAGGATCAAGGAAAAAAACGACTTTTTGACGGTCTGAAAAGAAGGCGCATAGTCGCAAGTTCAGGAACCCGCCCTTCCTTATTGGAGGAGGTTAAAAAGCGATTTTATTTTTTAACACGGGAGAAATAAAAATCAAAGATTGACGCGGCGGCAAATCTGCGCCAATTTTATCTGTCGCGTTGAAGGTCTCAATACGACCGGTATGAGGATTGACGGAGACCCATTCGTCCGACTCAAAAGCGACATTGTCGAATCCGTTCATTATCAAATCTCCATGCCAGGGATCCCCGTACGAATTAGAAACGAGAAAAATAAGTCGCCCTTCCCTTTCAAAAACGCCTTCGACGATAGCCGAAAAATCAGGCGTCGGGTTTAGACGCGGACCTGTGGAACTCCCAAGCGTCTTCACAACATCCTGCCACGTTGCAAGGGGCGCTTCTGCGGTCGCTCGAAATTCTTTGAAATTAGGATCCGCCCATTCATATTCCACAACCTCGGAAGAAATCGGGTAGATTATTCCAGAAAACTTACCTCTAAGGCGCTCGGATTCTTCTTGATTTTCAGGAGTTGTCGTCAAACTATTGAGCGTTTTGCGATCGATCACGGTAAAACTAACTTGAGCGCGCGCAAGAGCCGCTCCGATATCATAGAAAGACTGCGAAATTTGACGCGCGCGTTCGCTCTGCGTTTCCATTGTGCATTTCTGCGCGACGGGCTTATACTCCTCTTGAAGCTCTTCGATGGGATAATAGAGCAGGACAGGACGCACGGGCTGCGCGTCGCGTAAAACGCTATTGAGCCGTCCGACAAAGCGGGAAAAATTGCGGTGACACTCCTGGCCGCGATAAGGGGCGTTGCCGATTGCGTAGTAGAGGGTAAATTCAGTCACGCCAAACGCCGCCTGCCATGCCGCAGTCCCCTCCATGAAGCTTAGATCGACTGGCTTGCGCTCTCCAGAGTTGAGCTGCCCAAAGTCGCTCACCTCTGTCATGACGCGACGCGATCCGATAAAAGTCGCCGCGGAACAAGGAAAGGCAGTCGCCATCCAGCATCCGTAAAAGAACGCGTGAGGATCGGAATTTAAAAGATCTAGTCCGGGGAGGTCAAACTTTTTGAGAACCTCTATTTTATTACCGTCGAGAGGAACATGCATCAGAGGAAATTCTTCATGAAGCGTATGCCCAGACGCGACAGGGCCATTGGGATTTTCATGACAAAACGCCTGGATTTGTCCATAATAACGCTCGCCGTCAAGCTCGCCAAGCAAGCTCCAGAACTGACGACGAACGCGCTTATCACCAGCGGAATCGCCGGAGAATAACGATTGAAAAGAGTCGGAGAGCTTTTCGCCATACTTTTCGAAATACTTTTCTTCAACGTCGTCCCCCCAAGAAACGGTCGGAAGACATTTCTTGTTAGGATCGATCGGATCTGCGACGCGAGATTTCAGCTCCCCTTCGATTTCGCCAAGATTCGCCGCCATCATTGACGGTTCGTCTGTAAAATACGCCTCGACGTAGTCGTAGAGATTCTCTTTACCAAGCTCAGTTCGATATCGACGGTGAGTCACGTCGATAAATCGTTTCGTCGCCTCCGGGTTCAGAGGATTAGGATAGCGTCTTGAAAGAAAAACGTTGTTGCTCGAATGAGTATGCTCATAACAATCGCGCACGTAGTACGGGGGATCATGTTCGGGGTCGTACGCTAGTTCTAGAGCCATAAGATCGGGACGGCCTTCCAGAACCACTCCACCGGCGCTCAAGCTTGGATACCCGTATTCGTCGTATATCCAGCATCGCATCTGGGCGTCCTTTAAATTTTTTACTCCTTGAACGAAACGCTTCCAGTTTTCGTCGCTACGGATATATTCGGGGCTTCCCCCAACGTTGACCACCAAACCGCCCAAGCCGCAGTTGTCGCGATAATCATAGACTCTAGCAATATCGGTTAAATCACAATCATGGACGATCTGCAACGGTCGCCAAACTCGCGGGGGCGTTATAAAATCCTCCACCCACTCTTTGGAGAGCAAGGCGCCGCCTTGGGAATCATAACGAATTTCCTCTCCAGCGGGCGCGCTTTGAGTAGAGCCCTGCGTAATAACCTCTCCTCCATAAACATAGCTTCCTATCGTTAAAACGAAGACCGATAACAACGACGAATAAATAAGCCTCTTCATCTTGACTCCATTGCAACAAGCGTATAACGACGCCGTCTCTGTCGTCTCAATATTTCCCTTAGCTATATCGCGACGCTTAGCAGACACGTTTAATCCTCGCGGCATAAATGACGCGCGATCGACTTTTTACGTAGCCGATTATAACAAATGGCGACGACTTTTTAAGCGTTGATCAGAAGAAAGCGTAAAAAGCGCAAGAACTTGCGAATCGCCGCGACGTTCTTACCGACCGACCGCAAGCAAAGTATTATGGAAATTAAAACCATTCCAACTCAGGCCCTCCCAAGAGGAGGAATCTCCGCGCAAGTTGCTGGAGATGACTTTAGTGAAAATGGGCGCGCTTTAATGACGAACACGATATGGCGAATCGGAACGAAAAAAGTAAAGAAAATCCTTTAACAAACGTCGAGAAAAAAACGATCAAACAGTATATCGCAAGTCTACAAAAAAACCGCCGTAGACATAACTACTCCTCAACTTCTGCAACGGATATCTGCATTCCGGTTGGGTGACGACCATCGAAGGTGGGGAGCGCGAATGTTATTCTACGGCGGCTAGCGCAAACCTAAATATTCATACAATCCGAAATTCCCAAAGCCAAAAACAAAAAAGCTCTGCCCTGAAAATCCTTTTTTGATTATTCTAGCGATTACGTCAATTCTTTCAAGTAGCTGGACAATAATTTCTCAAAATAATATTTTGTCAATAATAAAACAACGTCTTACAGGACAAATTCGACCTCGCTGAGATATATTTTAACAAGATCGCGTTTTCCGTCAAATCAAAGCTCGACAAACAGACCAAATCATGATAAAAAACAAGGTCGCTTGACAAATTAACGATGGAATATCCCTTATTAGCGTCTCATTTTCTCACCCCGGCATAATTCCGATTCAATATGACCCTATGAGTTATATACGCGAGTCAAAGACAAAATTTTATTGAAAAAACCTAAAATTCTTAAAGGGCAAAGATTCAAGAAAAAGGGCGATAATTAGGGAAAAGTGGTCTTATCCCCCTTGTCGATATTGTCATAGGAATCATAATGAATAAAATTTTTTGCACATAAAAGAAGGCTACTTGGAGTACGAGAGACGCAGTGTCTCTTTATGGCGAGTAGCGCAACTTTAATTCCGTCAAAGGAACATAAATGGTCGAATTGTTAACATTGTCGGTCGAAAATCGCGAAACGGTCGGAAAACGTCGTAATCGTCGACTTCGAGAAAGCGGTAAAACACCAGCTGTCCTTTATGGACACAAGAAGGAAGTCGTTAACCTGACGGTCGCGACGGACGTCATTGAAGCGGCTCTGCGTCACGGCAGCCGTTTCGTGAACCTTTCCGGCGCCGTGAATGAACGCGCTTTCATTAAGGAAGTCCAGTGGAACGTCTGGGGCGACGTCGTCCTTCACGTCGATTTCACGCGCGTCAACGAACACGAACATGTTCGTCTTTCCATCCCGGTCGTCCTTCGTGGCGAAGCGCCCGGTCTCAAAGAGGGCGGCGTCGTCAAGCAGCACCTTCACAAGGTCGAAATCGAAACTGAACCTTCGATGGCTCCCGAAGCTTTCGTCGTTCACATCAACGAGCTCGGTTTCAATCAACAAATCAAACTTGTCGACGTTAAGGCTCCTGAAGGCGTAACCGTTGTTACCGATCTGGAAACCCTTGTCGTTGAATGCTCCGAACAGGTCGAGGTCGAAGAAGAAACCGCCGAAGCGGTCGAAGGCGAAGAACCTGAAGTCATTGGACGCAAAAAGGCTGATGAAGAAGAGGAATGACGAATCCTCGCTAATGCCGAATGAGTTTTAATCAAACCTTCCGCGTTAGAAATTTGATCATATATTTCGGAAGATAGTTATGTTAAAGACATTGGCGGCTTCTGTCGGCGAGTTTTTAACTCGCGGCGCTAAGAAGTTCTTAGCCCAAAGCGTCTTTAACAAAATGCCGAAAGCTGAAATGAAACCGGACAAAATCATTGTAGGTCTGGGAAATCCAGGCAGTAAGTACCGCGAGACTCGCCATAATATTGGTTACATGGTTCTTTCAGAGCTTGTTAAAAGAACAGCTTTTGATAAGCCGCGAAATCAGTTCCATGCAGAAGTTTGGGAAGTTCGATTGGAAAACCAGAACGTGCTCCTACTCTTCCCGACCACTTTTATGAATCTGAGTGGAACGTCGGTCGCCGAAGCCGTCCGTTTTTACAAGTTAAACCCGATTAGCGATTTAATGGTCGTTTGCGACGACCTGGATCTTCCTCTAGGGCGACTTCGAATTCGCGAATCGGCTGGGTGCGGCGGACAAAAGGGCCTCAAAGACATTGTCGCAAAGTTAGGAACTCAGAATTTCCCGCGTATTCGCGTGGGAATTGGACGACCTGCCTCGCAAGACCAAGTCGTTGACTTCGTTTTAACCTCATTCCGTTCAGACGAACGTCCCGAGGTCGACTTAGCGATAAAGCGCGCGGCTGACGCCTTGATCCTTTGGGTAAAGCGGGATATTCAGACTTGTATGAACCAATATAACGTCGCGGCGAAGTAATTTGACTTCAAACGTCTTTGGTTCTATCATTTATGGATTGTTCGATTTCATTGTTGTGACCTTTCGACGGCGTTTTACAGTCGATTCCAAAGAGACGCCGATCGATACCGGATCCAAGGTTTCGGCCATGTGTGGTCCGCCTCATCGAAACACAATCGTCCACGTCGACGAAAACGGTTTTTGACGTTACAAAAACCGCAAAAAATTTAGGAGCAATACCTTGAATAAAGAAAACTTCTACGAAGGCTTGTTCATTTTGAATTCCGACGCCTATGCCCGTAATCCAGAGGACGTCTCTAGCCTTATCGCTAAAACCATCGAACAACTCGACGGCGTCGTTCGCGTTAGCCGTTTGTGGGATGATCGCAAACTCGCTTATCCTATCAAGCACCATCGTCGCGGCGTCTATTGGCTCTCTTACTTCCGTCTTTCCACGGATAAGCTTGCCGAACTCAACCGCCTCTTCCGTCTTAACGAAAACATCCTTCGTTTCCTCATCATCGCTCACGATCCTCGCCTCGAAGAAGCGCTCGTTCAGCACGCCTTGACCGGCCCTGTCCAGGCTAAGGAAGAAGGCGCCGAACCCGCCGAGCAGGAAGTCTACGACGACGAAGAAGACGAAGCTGAAGACGAAGAAAACAACGCCGCTGAGGAAGAGGCTGAAAACGCCTGAGTTCCTCTTGTTTAGGAATCGATTTATCCGTCCTTTTACTCGGATCCCCTCCAAGTAAATTTAATTCGCATCTTTAACTGCTTTTGTCGGACGTTTTAGTATGGCCAGCTTTAATCGTGTTGTCCTAGTTGGAAATCTCACCCGAGATCCCGAGCTTCGTTCTACCCCTAGCGGCGCCACCGTTGCTGCCGTCACATTGGCTGTCAACGATAGACGCAAAGACCAAGGGGGAAACTGGATCGAAGAAACGAGTTTCTTCGACGTCGACGTCTGGAACCGTAGCGCTGAAGTATTGCGCGACTACACGACCAAGGGAAGTCCTATTCTCGTTGAAGGACGTCTCAAACAGGACGTCTGGGAACAAGACGGGCAAAAACGTTACAAAGTTAAGATCGTTGCCGATCGAATCCTCTTACTTGGTTCGCGCGACAGCGCTAACGGCGGCTTCAATCAACAGCAAGGAGGTTATCAACAACCTCAAGGCGATTATCAGCAGCCTCAAGGCGGATACCGACGTCAGTCTCAACCGCAGCGCCAAGCGCCCTCTTCACAAGGTTACGGCGGAGGAGACTCTGGCTATCCTCAGGAAGGCGCCGACGACATTCCCTTCTGATTCCCTTCTGACGATTACAGCGGGTAAATCGTATTCATTTAAAAAACTGATATATCATAAAAAATAAGGTATAATAATGCAAGTTAGAAATAAACAAGCTCGCAACGCTTATCGTACCGGCAAGCGTCTGCCCAAGGGACCCAACGGTGGAATCCAGCTCCTTCTCATTCAGTCCGTCGATTCCCTCGGCAAGCAGGGCGACGTGGTTGAAGTGAAACCCGGTTACGCTCGCAACTATCTCATCCCCCAGGGACTTGCGACCTTCGCGACCGATCATCATCGTCGTATGGTTGAAAAGCACAAGGCTCAGCTCGCTGAGCTTCAGCGTCAACAGCTCGCCGCTCTTCACGATCTCGCCAACGTCATTTCTAAGGCTCAGATCACCATCGAAGCTAACGCCAACGCCGACGGTCATCTCTATGGTTCTATCGGCGCCGACGAAATCGTCCATGCTCTTAAGAACGAAGGTATCTCGATTTCGACCGATCAGGTTCGTCTCGAAGGTCCTTTGAAGGAACTCGCTCAGTACAAGGTTCGCATCTACCTCGGTCATGAGATTGAATCCAATCTTGACGTTTGGGTTGTTCCCCAGTCTCACGACGAATGATCTCCTCTTCAAGATCTAAGACCTGAATTTGATAAAGGGTCTTGAGGTAAAAAAAACCCGTAAGTTTCATCAAACCTACGGGTTTTTTATTTTCCTGAGACGGTCGCGCGTAAGTGAACCGATATCTTTAAATCGAAAAGGTCATTCGACGCCCTTCAGAATATCGACTCCGGCAAAGAAATTATGGAATTTCTGAACTTGTTGCTTGTCAGATAGCTTCGTACTCGCGCTCTCCTCAAATTCAATAGTGACAAAACCATTGTATTCAAGGTCCTCTAAAATTCCTCGAATTTTTACCCAGTCGTTCGAGCCGTGACCGACAGGAACAAAGGTTCCCGAGTTAGGAAGAGAATGATCGACTAGAAAATCCTTGAAATGCAATTTGAAAATGATCCCCTTCCCTAGAGCGATAAGCCAGTTCTCCGTAGGTTGATATTTAACAAAATTTCCGAGATCGAAGTAGGAACCAACCCAAGGAGAGCCAAAAGAACGAATAAACGCGTTTAGCAAGGCTGGATCGCACCAAAGATTATTCCACACATTCTCAAGGCAAATTCTTACCCCTTCGTAGGCGGCGACGTCCAAAACTTTAGGCAATCCCTTTTGCGCGCAGCGCGTCGCATGATTTTGAGCGTCTATATACTCTGCGTGCG
Source organism: Planctomycetaceae bacterium (assembly GCA_004556055.1). Lineage (GTDB taxonomy): Bacteria > Planctomycetota > Planctomycetia > Pirellulales > Thermoguttaceae > RUG369. Next base: position 35,603 of record SFIW01000017.1, on the reverse strand, counting down.
GAGTATTGTCGCCTTCGCAGACGCTCGTAACTTCAAGCGTTTCCTGATTGAAGGAAATTCGAAAATTTTCAGGTTTCAAATTCGGCGCAGGCGCGGATCCCGGAACGCAAAGAACCGTAGAAGCGCCATAAGCGGCCGCGACTCGAATCGCGTTGCGCAAAGCTTCCGTATCCGCTTCAACCCTTTCGGCGTTATTAAACTGAGCGCCGCGCATCACCGAATGAATACGAATCCCGTTAAGTTCGCAGATTCGACGCGCCTCTCTCGCTTCAGCGAGGGACAGGCTCGTATCGGTGCACTCGACTCCGTCGTATCCAGCCTCGGCGATTTGCTCAATGATCTTCGGTTCGATTTTTGAGACAATTTTGGCGCATCGTAATTCCGTTTTGTAAATTCTATCAGTAGACGACGTCATTTTTCCCTCTCATAAAGAAACGCGGAGAGCGCGCGCTTTCCATACGCGCAATCCGCGTTTTTTAATAACTAGATAGCGCTAAAACAATCACACGCCTTCAAGAATATCTTTACCGGCAAAGAAATTCTCGAAAATCTTCGCATGTTCCGCGTCCGTGAAACCGCCGCTCTCGACGGTAACGAAACCGTTGTATTCGACTTCTTCGATAACGTTGCGAACCGACTTCCAGTCGATCGATCCTTTCCCAATCGGAACGAAGTCGCCGCCGTTGGGCTTGCTCTTGTCAAAGAGGAAATCTTTGATGTGCAATTTGCAGGTGATTCCCTTGAGGGCGCGAAGCCAATCTTCCGTCTTCGCATACTTCACATGGTTGCCCAAATCGAGATAGGCTTTGACCCAGACGTTATCGAACGATCGGACAAAAGCGCCGAAAAACTCAGGGGTGCACCAGAGATTATTCCACACGTTTTCGAGACCGATCGTAACCCCTTCGTAAGCGGCGACAGGGATCGCTTCTTTTACATATTTAATGGACGCGATCGTCGCTTCATTCTGCGCCTTAATATAATCGGCATACGGCGCGTTATCGCCTTCGCAGACGCTTTTGACTTCACAAGTTTCGGGATCATAATCGATCTTAAAATCCCAAGGAGCGGGCGAGCTAACGCCGGTGCGGCACGGCACCAGGAGGATGGAGGAAGCGCCGTAAGCGGCGGCGGCGCGTAACGCGCGAATCATCGACTCGACGTCCGCTGCGGCTTGTCCTTCAACGTTCACATTGGTCCAAGCGCGCATTACCGAGTGAATCTTCATACCAAAAGATTCGCAAATCTTACGCGCTTCGATCGCTTTCTCTGGTTCGATATCCCACAACGTCGTCTCGACGCCTTCATAACCCAGCTTAGCAAGCCCTTCAATTTGCTCGGGGGTGATCGCTCCAACGATTTGGGCGCAGTGAAGTTTCGTCTGGAAGGGCTGTTCTACATCAGCGGGGGAAGCTTGAAGATTATCGATATTCAGGGAAAGCGCCGCGGCGCCGGCGGCAAGAGCGCTCGTGCGCATAAAGTCACGACGGGTCAATTTACTTACCATTCTTTATTCCTTTCAAGGGAAGATAAACGCGACGTCAAATAACGAAGCTGTCGTTCCAATCAATGTTTTCAGGCCAATAAACCTGATCTGCCGTAATTATAGCAAGACGCCGCCGCGCTTTCAAGAAAGATAGCATGAGCTATCAAACGTTCATTCCAAAAAAAAAGAAAAAAACTTATCGATAGTCAATATCGCCGATAACCGGAAGCTCGTCTAAAGAAGCGAGATTAAATAGTTTCAAAAAGCGCGCGCTCGTACGGTAAACGGGTACTTTTTTCTTATCCGCCGCATGTTTCTCGAGGGAAATGAGGTCGCGCCTCACAAGCTGAGTAATGACGCTAGAGGCGTTAGGACGCGCGTCGAGAATATCCGCGAGCGTAATCGGCTGTCGATAAGCGACGAGAGCCAACACGTCTATGGCGGTTTGCGATAGGCGAAACTCCTTGGTTTTTCCAGAAAAGCGTTCTAGAAGTCGATCATATTTGCTCAAAAGGACAAGGCGGTAGCCCCCTTGATCTGGAACAATTTTATACGGCGCTCCATTGCGATAGTAACGCTCGTTTAAATCAGCTAAAATTTCAACGGCTTCAATTTCAGACACATTACGAATGAACTCGCACGCGTTCTTCAGAAATAACGGCTTATTATCTCGGTCGCCGACAAAGAGCATCGCTTCTAAAATAGACTCGGGACTTACCCTTGGGCCTGACCAACAGCGCGATTCTAAAGGCAATGACGAAGTCTTGAAAGTGAGTTCGCAATCTTTGGAATCATATTTTTCCCCCGCCTCGAAGAGAAAATCGGCGTCGTTCTGCAATATCGATGAATCGAGAAACTCGCGCCGCTCCAATTCCAGGTCGCGTTGGAACTTCTCGGAGTCGGAAAGCTCGGAAGTCTCGGTTTCACCCATTCCCCCCGGTTCCTCTTCAACTTCACAAAGCGCGCGAAGTCCCCTTGCAAAAGCGGAATCGATCGCGCTAGTTTCCTCTCTTTTGACATTGAGAGAAAAGCTTTTAGAAAAGAATTCTTCGTCGTCTGAATCTGATTCAGATTCGGAAAAATCCTCGTTCTTTTTCTCTAAATTAGAAACAGACTCCTGTCTTTTCTCCTCACTCTCTTGATTCAAAACGGTATTCAAAACAAGGGGCGTTGAAACAACGCGTAACTTTAGGGAGCCTTTCTCCTGGAAACCGGCGTCTTCACTCTCAATCGTCATCATTACATCCTCAAAGACCTTCTGTCGGATAATCATAACAATTATCCTCAAGTGACGCAAGTTCTTAGCGCTATCCACTCCTACCTGATTCCAATCCTGAATCGTGACACTTTTTCAAACTGTTATCTGGAATCCAATCTCAAAGTCAACCTCGCTTCATCTCGCCCACCTCCGCTTTCAATTCTCCATAGGAACCAGTTCCCCCAATAGTAGTCTCAAAACCAATGTCCATTGAAAGACGCACAAGACTGAAAGACCTCACGACAATCAAAGGGAGAGACAGAAAAGCAAGAAATAGTTCTACGCGTCTAAAGAACTCAATAAATCGAAAATAAAAAAGCTAACGTCTCATCAACGTTAGCTTTAGTGGCTGAAACTGGACTTGAACCTGTGACCTACGGCTTATGAAGCCGTCGCTCTAACCGACTGAGCTATTCAGCCATCACCTGCAACGCTCAGTTGCTTAGGTTGCTAATATATTACACTCTGACTGCGCTTTGTAAAGGGTCTTTTCTCGAAAAATAATGATTTCAATCCTTACCCTGAACGTCTCCTTCAAGAATCTCCTTGACCTGCACGGCGGGAGTCCCCTGGAACAACCCTGCTTTAACTAAGAAAGCAACTTTCCCATCGACTATCGCTTCGAAAAGCTTATCTGCGGGCGCGTCTGTCGTCAAAACGTCCCCCGGTTTAAGATTTCGCAGAACGTCTTCTGAAACACGACCTTCGGCAATACGAATGTAAACCTTTTTTTGGCAGTTTTTCTGGACTTCATTCGAATCTTGAAAAGCTCGGTCTTCCTGTCCTTTTTCATCTCCGTTGGCGACTTGTCTGGAAGTCAAGGACGGAGATATTAAGGCAAAATTAAAAGATCGCCCCCTTAAATCAAAGGAATAGATTGACCACCGCGCGGAAACGCCGTTGAGACCCCCCAACACGTTTGCCAAATCATTTTCAGAAAAAGTCGTCTTCCATCCATGATCCTTCCCGTCAAAGCGATTTTCATCCTCTTGTCCCCAAGCGGAATGAAGAACCCCGAGATTTGGAGCGGCGAATTCAAACGCCGTGCGTTCCTCTTCCGTCATTGCAGCGCGAGCGCTCAATTCTTGAGAAAATTCGCTCCACAAAGATTCATTCGTACAGAGTTCCTCAATATCTAACCCCAAAAAAGCGTCCAAATACAAGAGGAACGTCGTCGTGGGGGCGACGATAATAAACCAATCCGTTTTTTCTTTTTCAAATACTAAGGTTTCTTCAACTCCCAAGACGTCCAAAGGAACGACGTTCATCCACTCTTTGGCAAAATCTTGGATCGTTGAGTTTGAACCAAAACGTTTCAGCTCAACGTCCACATGAGCGCCAAGAAGACGGTCTAAAGCTCCCGCAAGAAATTTTTCGTCCTGCTCGTCTGTAGTATATTTCGCGGAAAAAGAGTTCTTGTCTTTTTTCACACTATCTTGTGAAGACGCCATATGTCAAAAAACATTTAAAAGAATTTCATGTAACAAAACGGAATAACGTCCGTCATTTAACCGTAATAATCGATCAAAGCTAACTTAAATCAAGAAAATTAACAAGATCGTTTGTCACGGAACTTCTCCGAGACGGCGAAACATTCAGAAATCGAGTCTTGAGTTCAAATCGAACATACTCTAAAACGAAATATCATGCTAGGTCTTTCGCACGAATTGACGCGAGGGGCATGTCCATCTTTTCACAGGAGAAAACGAATGAGTTTCAACCTTTCATTCCCCAAAAAAGCGGCGGCGCTTATGGCGGCGCTCTTGTCGACGTGTTGCTTCCTTTTTAATGCAACGACGACGCGCGCGGACGAATCGTCCCCAAAAATCGTAGCGTCTGTTGTCTGTCCGAGCGTCGACTCCGTCTTTACGGGAGCAGGAAGAGTCGCCAACGCCATGAAATGCGACGGACTAGCCGAAGGAGCGCGGTTTTTAGCGAACTCGCGCGGTTGCTTTGACGTCCTCGACGAGTCGCGTCCCTTCGGCTTTGTCCTGGCGACAGACGACAACACGGTTCTCCCCTTCCTCTTCTTCCCCGTCAAAGACGTCGAAAAGAACAACGAAGAAGTCCTGAACGCAGCGGTTGCGGCCTTTGTTGAAAAGATTGCGAACGACAAACTTCCCAAAGAAGCCATTCCTGATTCTGGATTTCTCGTCGACGATCTGTTCATCGTCACTCCAAGCCAATTTGTGGAAAAAGTTAAGACTATTCCCCAAAACGAATACCTTGATTCGATCCAAAAAGATAATGGAATCTTGTTGACGGTCAACGTAAATCTTAGCGTACTTCCGAAAGAGCTTATCGAAGCCGTCTCTTCGATCGCACGCCAGAAATTAGCGGAAAGTATCCCCGACGACGATGAAAACAAACTCAAGACGATTGAAGACTCTCTTGCTATCTTTTCCGATCTTCTAAATTCGATTCAAGCTTTGCAATACAGCCTCGAGGTTTCCTCTGAATCCTCGCTAGTCTCAACGCTTAGATGCGCTTTCGTTCCTGATTCGAAAATCGCTGAACATCTTCAGAAGACGGCGGACTCCACGACTCGCTGGAATTCTATTGCAACGACTCCCAACACCATCCTCGTCAGCGTTGAATCCGGCGAAGAATACAGACCGAAGGAATTAGATTTAGACAACGTGGCGTCTATCATTCACAACAATATCAACCAAGGTCTTGACGCATTAGCCGACAAGCCGACTGAACATGAGGTAGCCGTTAAAGTTGCCGCCTTATTTGAACAGGCCCTCCTCGCCCAAATCAAAACTCCTTCTTACGACAGAGCGTTTGCTATTACAAACGAGCCTCTAACAATCGTCTGCGGTTCGGCCTGCGCTGATCCTGAAAACGTAAAAGAAGGCGTCAAACAACTTGTCGAAAATATCGCCCAAAAAGAAGAAAAGATTTCCGAGGGGCTATCGAATGAAGAAATCGAAGGTTTCCAAGTTACCACTTTCAAAATCTCTCTCGCCGACGTTGCGAAGCAGCCTAAATTTCCTCTTCCAACAGACAAAGACTTCGTTGTAAAGATTGGCGTCAGTTCAGACTCCGCGCTCTTCCTCATTGGAATCGATTCGGAAAACGCCGACGCTCTATTCCAACGGATCGCCGCCGCTTCCAAAACAAGAGAAAAGAGTCAATACGTCTTGACGATCGATTACGTCCAAATCGCAAAGCTCGCGCAGATCTTCACCAAAGAGCAACCGAACGTCCAACCGTTCGTCAAACAAATCGTAGATAAACTTGCGGACGCCAACAACGTGCGGACGCTCGTCTCCAAGACATATAAAGACAACGCGCTTACCTGCCAATCGACCCTCACCAAAGAATTCTTTGGCGTCTGTGGCGACGTCGTTCGAACCAGTCTCAAGAAAAACAAGAGTACGGGAGACGAAGGAGAAGATCTGGACGAACTCTTTGAAGAAGAATGATTTCTCAAAATATCGAGAATAAAATAAAAAAGACGTCCGTTTTCTCGACGGACGTCTTTTTTTTTAACTAACGCTACTCGCAACGATGAAGGTCAACGTTTCCCGGCGGGATCATGAACGGCTGGCCCAACATCGAACGTAGCCTTACATTCTTTGCTATCGACGGTAATTTCGAGATCCGTCGTGTCAACAGAACCGTATTTAGCGTCGACAACATAGAAGTCGGAACCCATCGAGCCTTCTTCATCCTCGTCGGTCGCTTCAACCAAGCCTTCGGTCACCATCTTCGTCACAACAACTTTAGCAGTTCCGATCTGGGCGCCGCCATAACCGTAGGTGCTCATCTGCGCGACGCCGTTCGCGTCGGTAACTCCGCTCGTCGTATACTTCACAGGAGTCGTATACTCAAAATTAACGGAAGCTCCCTCAAGCGGCTTCCCTTCCTGAGTAATCGTGACAAAGCAAGGACTCATATCTTCAGGAAGATCGGCTGGACGAGATTTATCTTTGCAGCCCAAGCTTGAGACAGACGCCAATACACACGCAATTAAGAGGAGGTATTTTTTCATTTTTAAACTTTCTTCTCTTCTAGATAAACGCCCTCAAAATGAAAAGAGGACGAAAAAAAGGGCGCGGCGCATACACATTTGTTTCGCCGCGCTCCTAGGATTAACGAATGATCTTAACGCCAAATGGCGGGAAACTTACACGTTTCAAAAAAATCAGAGCGAAACCGTCTCGCCGCCGTTCGGAGAACCCATCGCGCCCCAAACGCCAAGCGGGCTCTTGCCGGTGAGGTTCGTGCCGGTCTTGATATCGCTAAGGCCGTTGGTGTCGACCGTATCGGAAACGAATCTGACGGAACCGTCAAGCATACCGCAGTTAACGCCGCCGCTGTGGAAGCTCGAAGGAGGCAGGAGCATAACTTGCCCTTTTTCCCGGTTGTACTTGTAGCAGGTCGGAGAGTTCGGCGGCATAACGGTCGTGAAGGCGCTGTTGCCGGGGAGGCAGTCAAGCCAGTTCCCCATGCGAGGATGCTGCACGAGCGTCGCGCCGTCCTGATAGGAGTTAGGATTATTGGGGTTGCGCATATTCATGCAGAGGCTCGGTTTCGAAATCCAGCTTCCTGCGTCAAAACCGGCGTAATAAACCTGAGATCCACGAATATTGGTATTGCTGTATTCACCGGCGACGACTTCCGAACAAACAATCGTATTGCTCGTACCGTCGGTCACGAACGCCATATTTTTGTTGTCATACCAGAAGAAGAGCGAACGGTGGGAGCAGTCGCCTGTTCCGCGCGCGTGGGCAACACGTTTACGACCGTTTCCGTCAGGCTTAGTTTCATAAGGGGTGTCGTTTATGTTATCGAGACGCGCGACGCAGTCCGCCATGCAGTACGCAATATTGTGCGGACGTCCGTCATGGTTGTGTTTGCCGCCAAGATGAACGAGTTCGCCCCCCTGAGGATCGGAAGGGCAAAGGAGCGTGTCAATTTTCGTTGTACGAATTTCCCACGCTTCTTGACCGTCAGAAGCAGTAGAAGGAAGCCACGTGGCGGTAGGACCGGAAGGAGAGTCAATTTGAGACTTCAACGCGGCCTGTTCGAAGTAAGGAAGAAGCTGATACGTGACGCTCAAACGATCCATACGGACGCCGCCGCCCCACGCGATCTGAGAAGGAAGATTGTTGTGAACGTCATGATGATTCTGCATCGCCAACACGTACTGCTTCATGTTGTTGGTGCATTGCATACGACGAGCGGCCTCGCGCGCCGCTTGGACCGCAGGAAGAAGCAAACCAATTAAGATACCAATGATCGCGATAACGACCAATAATTCGACGAGCGTGAAACCGCTCTTATGCGCACTGCTTTTCATAAATTAAACACCTCGATATGAAACCTAAGTCTCGATCTTGTTATAAACAAAATCGATTAAAACTCATATAAACTCATAAATTTTTATAAAAAAACCTCCTTGATTATAACCTCAAGGAGGATGTTTTCCATTACACGGTAAAATTTTTACGCGATTGTTTGAAAAATTCTCGCGTTAATATGCCGGAGAACGTTTCAAGCGCGGGCCCCGTCATGTAGACGGAGTCGGCGCCGTTCCACTCTATCTGTAGGTCGCCCCCTAACAAATGGATCAACACGTTCGATTTGGTGCGCCCGCTCAGAACGCAAGAGACGCCAACCGCGCAGGCGCCAGTTCCGCACGCCAACGTTTCTCCCGTGCCGCGCTCCCATACGCGCATCCTGACTTCGTCCTCGGAAAGAACCTGAACAAAGTGGACGTTCGTTTTACGCGGAAAGTTTTCAAGAGAGCGTTCTATTTTTGCACCGCATCCTAGAACGAGAGCGTCGGAGAGAGGTTGATCGACAAATATCACGCAGTGGGGATTCCCCATCGACACGCACGTCAAAGGCGAATTGAGAAAAGACTCTAGTTCTTTGGAGCCGGCGCCTAATTCCTGGGAGAAATCCAAACCGAGATCCCTGACGGGCCTGTCGACGACGGGGGCGGTTTCAGAAGTTGAGGATCGCAAAGTCGTGGGGACAAGCGCGGGCTCTAGAATAGGCGCGCCCATATCGACGCGAACGCGCGTCACGAGATCGCCTTCATACTCGCATTGGAGGGTCAAGACGCCCTTCCCCGTCGCAATGCGCAACTGAGAAGGATGCGATAAACTTCGTTCCGCCACGTATTTCGCGACGCATCGCACCGCGTTTCCGCACATTTCGCTCTCGGAGCCGTCTGGATTGAACATACGCATCTGCGCGTCGGCGACGTCTGAAGGACAAATCAACACAAGACCGTCGCTGCCGATTCCAAAGTGCCGATTCGAAACAAGCGGAGCCAACTCTTCAGGAGCCATCGGCAACTTTTCACGAAACGTGTCGACGTAGACATAGTCGTTTCCGGCTCCATGCATCTTAGTAAATTTCACTGTACAAACACCTGATTTTCAAATTCCATGAGTGAAGATTCTTCGCTACTGTCGCCCTATTGGAAAAGCAGAAAATTCGTCGGCTATTCCTTAGTTATATATTAATAGGGTGTTATCTTCACAAGCGAAACTTATCGCCCTTAACTATTATACGTCGATTAGTTCGAGAGAAATTCTAAATAATTAAATTTCTAGAACAAGCCCATAAAAAAGAATCTTACGTAGATTGTACAAATCCTTGACGTCGATTCCATATTCCGGCGCATAAGGATTAAAACGCCTTGTCAAAGAGATTTCCGACTGTGTATATTCTTGATAAAACGCCTCCGGTCTTGATAAATACGTTGAAGAGCTTAGAATGAGGACAATAATTGCGGTAATAATGTTTCGTTTTAGCAAAGTTTAGAGAGCGTTCTCATGGCCAAGGACAAGACGGCTCCCGTTCAAGGAAAACTGAGAAATATCGGCGTTATTGCTCATATTGACGCCGGGAAGACAACCGTCACAGAAAAGATGCTGTATTATTCGAAGTCGGTTCACAAAGTCGGCATGGTCGACGCCGGCACGACGGTGACGGACTACGATCCAGAAGAGCGAGAGCGCGGCATTACGATCAACGCCGCGTGCGTGACTTTTGAGTGGAACGGTCATGTCGTCAATCTGATCGACACGCCTGGCCACGTTGATTTCACCGCAGAAGTGGAACGATCGTTGCGTATTCTCGACGGCGGAGTCGTCGTTTTTAGCGCTCGCGAGGGCGTCGAGGCGCAAAGTGAAACAGTTTGGCGTCAAGCGGATAGATACCACGTCCCTCGCATCGCCTTCATCAATAAGATGGATCGCGAAGGCGCCGATTTTTATGCCGTCGTGGACGATATTGAGAAGAGATTGGACGCTAAGCCGGTGATCGTCGCCATTCCCGTAGGGGCCGGTCCGTCGCATATTCCTGGCGCATTCCGCGGAATCGTCGACCTTGTCGCGATGAAACAAATCTCTTACGATTCTAAAACGCAAGGAAAGGATTTCGAGGTTACCGAAATCGAAGAAGGTATGCGCGATCAGGCCGAACTCTATCGCGAAAAGCTCCTCGACGATCTCTCAATGTTTAGCGACGAGATGACGGAACTTCTCCTCTCCGGAGAAGAAATTCCAGTGGAACTTATCCATAAAGTTCTGCGAAGCGCCACCCTTTCCGATATGTGCGTACCCGTCTTCTGCGGCTCGGCGCTCGACGGAATCGGCGTCCAGCCTGTTATGGACGGCGTCTGTCACTATTTGCCCGCGCCAGACGATCTACCTCCTATCGAAGGAGTTAATCCCGACGATCCGGAGAAGAAGGAAACCCGAAAGCTTAGCGTCGACGAGCCGTTCAGCGCCCTCGTTTTTAAAATTGTCGCCCATCCGCACGGCGATATGTTCTTTATTCGCGTTTACTCTGGAAAGCTAACCGCTAACAGTCGCGTCTATAATCCGCGCGAAAAGCAAAAAGAAAATATCCCCCAACTGTGGCGAATCCAAGCGGATCACAACACACTCGTCGACTCTGTTTCCGCGGGCGATATTTGCGGCGTTATCGGTCTGCGAAACAGCGTCACGGGAGATACCTTGTGCGACGTTAAACACCCGATTCTCCTTGAGTCCATCACCTTCCCCCCAACGGTCATGTCGATGGCGATTGAGCCGGAGTCGTCGGACGAGTATAAGAAGCTGACTCAAGCCCTCGAATCGATGCGCCGACAAGACCCGACGTTCCAAGCGACCACGAATAGCGAAACAGGTCAAACCCTTGTTTCTGGAATGGGAGAGCTTCACCTTGAAGTTGTAAAACATCGCTTGTTAAGAGATTATAAACTCAATGTGAAGATTCGCGAACCTCGCGTAAGTTACCGCGAAACCTTGCAGAATCCAGTCGACGTTGTTGGCGGCGGCGAAAGATCTCTTGGAGGCGTTTCTCATTTCGCCGAAATTAATTTGCACGCCGAGCCCTTGTCCGATTCGCAGGACGTGCTTGTCGACGTCCAGTCCGACGACGAAACTTTTAAGCCCGTTTGGAGGGAAATCGTCCTTGACGCTCTCCGTGAGGAAACCCTCGGCGGCGGAATCATCGGATTCCCTATTGTCGGCGTCAAGTTAGTTGTAACAGGCGGCGTCTTTAATGAAGCGACAACCGACGAACCGGCTTTGCGATACGCCGTCGGCGCCGCGTACCGTAAGGCGTTTGAAGAAGGCAAATCGGTTCTTCTGGAGCCAATTATGCATCTAGAAATTCAATCTCCCGACGAATACGTCGGCGACGTTGTAGGCGATATTAATCAGCGACGCGGAATTGTTCTTCAAACTCACGCGCGCGGGGTAACGACCGTCGTCGAAGCGGAGACGCCTTTGTCCAATCTCTTTGGATATTCCTCGGCGCTTCTTGGGCTAACGAAGGGTCGCGCGTCCTGTTCGATGACGCTTGCCAAATACGGACCTGCCCCCGCTGAAGTCGTAAAAGAATTCTGCCTGGATTAAAACGCATGACTAAGAGCCGACCTTCGTAGAGATTGAGTCGGCTCTTTCTTTATTCCCGCGCGACGCTTGATTTGTCCCTTCGAAGACGCTAAACTTACGAAAGCGCGATCGTCACGTTCGGTCCCTTACTGTAAACAGAGTTTTAAAAAACCTTTACCTCTTGCTATCTGAAAGAGTCTCTATGGAAACTTCTTTTGAACGTTCGGGTTCTCCCGTCGAAAAAGCGGATGATTTCATCAAAAATGAAACGCAATTTCATCTCGGTATGCTGACGACGGAACAATCTCACCCTAAAACCCGCAACCTTTCGCAAACGCTCCAAAGCGACGTTCAAGAAGGCATGCGGATGCTCTATAGCGTCGACGACGACATTCCTCCTGTCTTAGAAAAAATCGTCGCCTCCTCTGAATACCGTCAGTTGGAATCGACAATATATCAAACGCTTTCAAAGGGCGGGCGCGTTTCCTTCAGCGGCTGCGGAGCTACGGGGCGGCTCTCCATTTTGCTTGACGCCGCGAACAAAAAGTTTTGTCGCTCGTCCGCAGAAAAACTACCGGCGAAGAAACCGTTCTTCGAAAAGCTTGCCGCTCAGACGAACGCGATCATGACGGGGGGCGACTTCGCTCTGATTCGTTCCGTCGAAAGCTTTGAAGACTACGTTTCTTTTGGATACAATCAATTTAAAGAAGCTGGAATTGCGCCGGAAGACGCGCTAGTGGCCATCAGCGAAGGAGGTGAAACTTCGTCGGTTATCGGCACGATTCACGCCGCGCTTGACGCTGATATTCCCACCTTCTTCCTCTTCAATAATCCGTCCAAGCTCATGGCGGAACGCGTTGAACGTTCTAGAAAAGTGATCGAAGATCCGCGCGTCACCGTCGTCAATCTAACGACTGGTCCGATGGCGATCGCGGGCTCGACGCGAATGCAAGCGACGACGATCGAGCTTCTTGTCGCCGGATTCGCGTTTGAAACGGCCCTCTTGCAGTACCTCAAAGAAAATCTGACGTCCGTCGAATTAGAAGCGCTTGGCGTCTTCGACCAAACGCTGCAAGAGAAGGTCGAAAGTTTCAAGACGATGCTCGAAGAGATTCGATCGCCGGAGAACGTCGCAACCGCTGCGGCATACGTTGATTTCGAGTGCGATCTCTATAAAAAAGGCGGGCGCGTCACATATTTCACCCGAGACTACACCCTCGACGTCTTTACCGACACCACCGAACGGTCGCCAACATTCAAACTTCCTCCATTCCGTTCCCTCGACGAAACGGAACTCCCGCCTCCAATGGCGTTCGTAAAAGATCCTCTGCGAAACGCAAAGGACGCTTGGATTTGGTTGCTCGGCGGCGTTGAACCTCGATGTCTTGAATGGACGCCTGACAACTATCGCGCCATGGGAGGTTCCTCCGCTCAAATAAGCGATCCTCCTAAGATTGATCGTCAGACCGTTTATCGCTTCCCGATCGGGAACGAAGAGGATCCGTCGCGTTACGACGTTCATCCCAACGCCGCGGTAGCCGTTCTGGCCGACGCGGAAACTGGTTTTTGGGGCGCCGAAGGCGTCGACTGGTTTGACGCATATGAAAAATGCGCTAGTCCGTTTGAGCAGAAGATCGCTTACCTCGTCAACAACACACTCGTAACTTCTTCTAAGCCGGCAGCTCCTAATTACGGACGTATCTTTGCCTTCAACCTCGCCATCCCCTCCACCCCGTTGGATATTTTCTCCCATATCGCCTTAAAGCTTACGCTAAACAATATCTCGACGGCGACAATGGGAAAATACGGACGTCTCAACGGCAACTGGATGGCTCACGTCGACGCGACAAATAAGAAGCTGGTCGACAGAAGCGTTCGCCTTGTTTCCGAAATAGCGAACGTCGATTATCGCACGGCCTGCGTCACGCTATTCGAAGCGTTGGAGGAGATGGAATCGTGGTCGATGGAGAAGAAAAAGACGATTTCTCCCGCCGCTTATGCAGTGGAAATCCTTTCCAAGAAATCGCAGGAAAATTAACGTTTTCAAGCGTTTACGACAGACGTCCTATTGTCTAAAGCCAACCCTGCGCTATAATGCGCTCAAGTGGGAAGAAATTTTTTTCTTCCCACGTATGTAATGGGGGCGCTTTGTGAAATCAAGGCTGAGATGAACCCCTTGAACCTGCACCGGATAATGCCGGCGAAGGAAATTACGTACGAATCTTTTTGCGGTTTTCTCCTAAGATAAGAGCGTTTAACGTCGTGAAGGAACGTCCTTCTATTGGTTACGCGCAGGAGGCAAAATTCGAGTGTGATTTCTTTCTGCCTCGCTCGAAAGGATCTGTAATGGCACACAAACTGGAAAATCTTGTTTCTGCCGCGATTGTTTCCAACTTCAGTCAAAAATTACTCGATAATCTGCAAGTAGACGTGGCGATCGTCGGAGCCGGACCGTCTGGTCTCGTCGCCGCCAAAACTCTTGCTGAAAAGGGTCATAAGGTCGCCGTATTTGAACGCAAGCTCGCCCCTGGCGGCGGCGTCTGGGGCGGCGGCATGCTCTTCAACGAAGTCGTTGTCCAAGAAGAAGCCAAGCAAATTGTCGACGAATACAATATTAACACTAAAGCTATCGACAACGCGCCAGGCTACTATGCGATCGACTCCGTCGAACTCGCTAGCGGTTTGATCTACGGCGCCGTCCATGCGGGCGCTAAAATCTTTAACTCTGTGAGTGTTGAAGACGTCGCGTTCACCGGCGAGCGCATCAGCGGTCTCGTGGTCAACTGGACTCCCGTTGAACGACTTGGCATGCACGTCGATCCGTTGGTTATTTTGACGAAAGCGGTTCTTGACGGAACGGGACATCCCTGCGAGGTTCTGACCTTGGTACAGCGTAAGGCTCGCGTCAAACTCGACACGCCCACGGGTGAAATCCTCGGAGAACGTCCAATGCAGGCGGCGACGGGCGAAATCACTACCGTTGAAAATACTCACGAATATTATCCAGGTATCTGGGCTTGCGGCATGAGCGCTAACAACGTCATGGGCGGTTATCGAATGGGACCGATCTTCGGCGGAATGCTCCTTTCCGGTAAAAAGGCCGCGCGTCTGATTGAAGAATCGATCGCAAAGCTCTGATCGTCGTCGCCCGATTCTTCTCTCTCCTTTTTGTTATGACTCGTCTTCCGTCTAATCCTCCGAGCGCTATAATCGGGGAAAACGGGAGACGTTTTTTGTTCCCCGTGCGGCTCTTCCTCTTTAGTTACTGGATCGAACCATGCCAGATGAAACGACTTCCCACCTCCCCGTCGCTTCTTCAAACGAAGATCATGATAGTCGGCTCCTGTCAATCTTAATGCCCGTATATAACGAGCAAGCTTACTTAGAACGCGTCGTGGAGAGGGTTCTGAACGCTCCGCTTCCCAATAACGTTGAGCGAGAGCTTATTCTGGTCGACGACGCCTCTACTGATCGTACGCCCGAAGTCATCCGCGCCATTGTCGAGCGCAATCCCAATACGGTTAGGGCGTTTCGACAATCCAAGAATCAGGGAAAGGGCGCCGCGATTAGGCGCGCGATCCAGGAAATGCAAGGGGACTTTGCGATTATTCAAGACGCCGATCTTGAATACAATCCAAACGAGTATCCGCTGATCTTAGCTCCCTTGCTCGACGGAAGGGCGGACGTTGTTTATGGTTCACGTTTTGCGACGCGCGAAACGAGGAAGATCCTTCAATATCATCATAAGCTCGGAAATCTATTTTTAACGCATCTATCCAACTTCACGACAGGTCTCGATCTCACGGATATGGAGACCTGCTACAAGGCCTTTAGAGCCGACGCGTTGAAATCGATTCCGCTACGCTCCAATCGTTTTGGAATGGAACCAGAGATTACGGCGAAGGTTGCCAAACGCGGATGGACGGTTTACGAAGTCCCGATCAGTTACAATGGTCGCAAATACAGCGAAGGGAAAAAAATTGGTTGGAAAGACGGCGTCAACGCTATCTGCGTAATCATAAAATACTGGTTCTTTGACGACAGTTTTTTCGATATCGACTCCTCTTCGGAATCTTCGCAACAACTAGGATATTCTCGAAACTACTTAAAAACACTTGTCCGTCGTTGCGCTCCTTATCTGGGTTCTACGACCTTGGAAGTAGGTTCCGGAATGGGGAACCTTTCAAAATTTCTTCCCCAGAGGGAACGACTTACCCTAACGGAGGTCGACGATAGACGAAGGAAATATCTTCAAGCTTCTTATGAAGGAAACGCCGTCGTAGACGTGCAGTTTCTTGATTTGATTTCAGGAAAAACGTCCCTACAAGAAAAGGACGTCGAGGCCTTTGACTCCGTCGTCTGTCTTAACCGAACCGTCTCGCTCCCATTAAACAACACGGACGCTCTCGTTGCATTGAAACGCTATCTCAAACCGTCGGGAAAGCTTCTCTTCATCGCGTCGGCAAAGAGTCGTTTCTCAAGTTGTCTTTGCGGGCGCAAACGCGCGGATTCAACTGTTTCGTTTACGCCTAAGGAACTTAACAAACTACTAACAGAATCGGGCTACGACGTCGACAGCGTTAAGCCGATAGCTTCCGTCGAACGATTCTTTCAAAGTAGCGATCCTAACAAGGCTCCGTCCTTCCTTGGTTTTAAACTCTTTGATCTTCTTGTCTCTAGAACCTCTTGGTTGGATAGGATCTTGAAGCCTACAAAATACCTCGTTGTCGCGACAAAGGTCGATAAGAAATAAAAACCGAGCGGTCGTTTGCGCGCCGCTCGGTTTGCGATCCTCAGTCCATGAAGTAAAATCTGCAGTGCGGACAGATTTTGAATCCCTGGTCGATTTCCCAGTCGCATTGGGGACAGACTTTTTTCGTCTTTTTGAGAGGGGGTAGCGACATGTCTCCAAATTCTCGACGACGACGTTCCTCTTCCTCGCGCGCTTCTTGTTCCGCGTCATACTCCGCCATGTTGCGTCTGAGTTCTTCCCCAACCCCAAGGATGCGCATAATAGACGACTCTGTCGGAGCCTTACTCAATTTGGGAATGGTCACGTTGGCTCCGCAAGCAGGACAACGACCGGTTGTTCCCGCGCGACTATCCGGCGCTCTCAGATGATGACCATTATCGCACGTCACTGTGATACTCATCCTATCCTCCTTCAACAATGAAAAAGCTCTTTTTTGATTTCATGATTTGAGGGAGGATTACAATCGCGTCAACGCGCCTATATGAGTAACCCTCCCTTAAAGACCGGTCTCCACTTCATACCTCCAAAAGGGAATATTGTCTAAAGAAGTCGTTTTCAACCCATAGAACGACTACGTCTATCTCAATTATACCACGCTTACCTTTTCAGGTGTTCTTCTGCGGTAAAAATTATTGAAAATTTGAGAATTTTTCGTTATTTATTACAGTCTAAAAGATAATCATACAATGAAATTGTCGTACAGAAATTCTTTTCTTTCCTTGACTGCGAATACGGCGTCCCCGACAGGCCAATGTAGAAAATCGCAAGCGTCTCAATATAATAGTGACAGAGCAAATTTGATTGTCTTTCGCCAATAGACGAGACAACGGACATTTTTTATGTAGGGGAAATATCTGTGAGTCTAACAAACAATTCCTTTTCCATTGAAATCCTCCAAAGCCGAACTCAAGAAAAACCAATATGCGCGGCGCTATTCGATTTCGACGGAACTCTTAGTCTAATTCGCGAGGGTTGGCAGAACGTCATGGTTCCATATTTCTGCGAAGTTTTGCAACGCGTCTCCGATCCGGAAAAAGAAACGCCGCAAGACGTCGAGAGAATTACGCGGGATTTTGTAGACAAAATCACCGGAAAGCAAACGATCTATCAGTGCATCCGTTTGGCTGAAGAAGTAAAAAGTCGCGGAGGAATTCCTGAAGAACCTCTCGTCTATAAAAAAGAATATCTGAGAAGACTTCAGCTAAGAATTTCAAACAGGCTCGAACTTCTCCAAAGCGGCGCCGTCGCACCGGACGAATTCGTTGTTCCCGGAGGACGGAAGTTTCTCGAACTATTGCGGAACAAAGGCGTCAAACTCTATCTGGCTAGCGGCACGGACGAGTGTTACGTAAAGCAGGAAGTTGCTTTGTTAAAACTCGAGGAGTATTTTGACGGGGGCGTCTACGGCGCGCAAGATAATTATAAAACCTTTTCCAAGGCGATGGTTATCAGTCGGCTCATTGAAAGCAATCAAATAGAGGGCGAAGAGCTTGTAGGCTTTGGAGACGGCTACGTTGAAATCGAAAACGTTCGCGCTGTCGGAGGCTTTGCGGTTGGCGTTGCGACGAACGAGGCCAATCCTGGCGCTGGCGTCGATCAGTGGAAGCGCGATCGTCTCATAAACGCTGGCGCTAACGTCGTGATTCCTGATTTTAGCGACGCTGAAAAAATCTTTCAATTCCTTTTCCCCTGCTAAGAGACGAACGCCATGCCTTGCATCCCTATACATAAAGCGGATATCGACCGTTCCAAACTCACGGAACGCCTAGAAAGATATCTTCAAAGCCGAGAATCAAGGCAACCGCCAAAGATTGCCGTTTTTGGCGATTATTGCCTTGACAAATATCTCTATCATTACCCTAACCTTGACGAAAAATCCGTCGAAACCGGTTTGATCGCTCGTCAGATTCGCGCGACGCGTTTATCGGCGGGGGTCGGGGGAACAATCGCCAACAATCTTTGCGCCCTCGGGGCTCAGACCTTCTGCTTCGGCGCTATAGGGGAAGACGGCGAAGGTTTCGATCTATTGCGGTCGCTGAAAAAGATGGGGGCGAATGTTGAAGGAATGTCGATTCTTCCAGAGACGCTCACAGGAACCTATATGAAACCTATGCGTCCCGACCGGTTAGATATCTCCCCTCTCTCGAATCGAGCGGCGTCCAATTGGACGGAAGAAAACCGATTCGATATTCGCAATCCGACGCCCGCGTCTGACGCCGCGTTAGCGCCTCTAAAGCAAAGTTTTCTCGCAAAGCTTGACGATCTAGACGCCGCGATCATTACGGATCAATTCCAAATGGGTTCGGAAGTCGTTTTTTCTCCTCAACTTCGCGCGTTTCTTTCCCAAGTGGCGCAAAGTCGTCCCAATCTTTTCGTTTTCTGCGACTCTCGATTCTTCGTCGACTCATACGTCGACATTTTCGTCAAATGCAACGCCAATGAAGCGCTCGACGCTTACGATGCCGCCCACAACGGAAAAGAACGCTTGGAAACGACGGTCAAGAGCGATTCAGAACTCGATCTGGACCGGATCCTGCGCGCTGGAGAATGGCTCGTCAAGAAAAACAAACGCTCGGCGCTCATCACACTTGGAAGTAAAGGCTCTCTTCTTTTTGAGCTTCACCCCAAAGAGAATCTTCAAGTAAAAGAAATTCCCTCTATTCCAGTAACGCCGCCAATCGACGTCTGCGGAGCGGGCGACGCTACCAACGCCGCCTTCACCTTTGCCAGAACCATTGGATTTTCATTAGAAGAAAGCGCTTTTCTCGCGGGCGTGGCGTCGTCGATTACAATTAAGCGCATCGGAGAGACGGGAGTCGCCTCATTAGAAGAAATCCTCGACGTCTTACGGAACCAATGAGCGACGCCTACTAGAGTTCAACAGGTACAAAGATGAATAAACTATTTGATAGAGATAATTTAAAAATCCTTCCTCTTTCTTCCAGAGTCAACAAACTCAACATTGAACAAGACGTTGTCGATCCGTCGACTTGGATCCTCGACCTATCGAATGAAGCGATGGAAGACGTGGAAAAAACGGCGGACGACCTCCGGCGCGCAAAACGAGACGGAGCCGCGCGGATTCTTACATATGGCGCTCATTCGATAAAGAACGGGTTAGGAAAGGTTCTTGCGCGTCTAGCGGAAAAGGGGTGGCTAACTCATTTGGTCACCAATGGCGCGGGGGTTATTCATGACTGGGAATTTGCGTATCAGGGTCGTTCGGGAGAAGACGTTCAGAGATACGCGACGGAGGGGCAATTCGGCATATGGGACGAAACGGGCCGATATATCAACCTAGCGATCGTAGTTGGCGCTTATAACGGCCTAGGCTATGGCGAATCCGTCGGGGAAATGATTCTCAAGGAAGGATTAGAGATTCCGTCGGACGAAGAATTGAAGTATGCGATGTTGTCCGGAGTCGAATGTGCGAACTTTCCCCCTGCCCCGCGCGAAGTTTTAGACGCCGATCAGGACTCGCAAGCCGAAATATTAGATCACGCGGCTGCCGCCGCTGATTTACTCCGCACTAAACGACGTTTTAACCTCTCCGACGGTTGGAATAGAATTCCTCATCCCTATCAAGACTACTCGGTTGCCTATCATTTGAGACGAAATAACATTCTCTTCGGTTGCTGTCCGATGATCGGATGCGATATCATCTACACACACCCCGCAAACAGATGTTCAGCGATCGGACGAGCGGCTGAACGCGATTTTCTTTCATTTGCTAATTCCGTTTCACAACTCGAAGGGGGCGTTTATTTATCGGTGGGATCTGCGGTACTCTCTCCGATGATTTTTGAAAAGTCTCTCTCGATGTCCCGGAATATCGCCAGACAAAAGCGCTCTCAAATCGACGATTTTGACATTCACGTCGTAGACCTTGCCAAGAGCGCTTGGGATTGGACGCGTCACGGAGAACCGCCGATGAGCGATCCTGCATACTATTTGCGGTACTGCAAAACATTCAGTAGGATGGGCGCCAGAATGTCCTATTGTAGCGCCGATAATCGCTCCTGGTTTGCCGCCCTCTTGTCAACGCTCGAAAAAAATCCTGCATAACAAATTTATTTTATGAGTTTCCGATTTTATTTGAAAATAAAATTGAGAAACGTTATAATTAAAAGCGTACGAAAACTAGATTCATTTTGAATCAATTGATCGTATTCGCATATCAAATATCAGTAAATTTTTCCTGTAAATAATGGAGGAGCTCATGCTGATTAATCGTCGTCAATTTTTGAAAACTTCCGCCGTATCAGCCGCTTTATTTGCCGCTCCTGGTATTCTTAGAGCTCAAAACGTAAACTCCAAAGTCAAGCTAGCCGTCGTGGGTATTAGCGGACGCGGAGACGGCAATATTCACGAAATTTTAAACGACTCGGGCGATCTCATCGAAATGGTTGGTCTATGCGACGTAGACGATAACAACCTAGCGCGACAAGGCGAAAAATTCCCCAACGCCAAGCGCTTCTTCGACTATCGCACCATGTTTGACGAGCTCACCTCTCTCGACGCCGTCCTCGTCAGCACACCTGATCATACGCATTCCGTCGTTTCCTTAGCGGCGATGAAACGCGGTATTCCGTGTTTCTGCGAAAAGCCGCTCGCGCATGACGTCGCGGAAATTCGCGATATGCAACGAGTCGCCAAAGAAAAAAATCTTGCCACCCAGATGGGTACGATTATTCACGCAACTTCCAACTATCGTCGCGTCGTTGAATTGATTCAAGCCGGCGCCGTTGGCGAAGTTAAAGAGGTTCACTGCTGGTGCGGTAAAGGCTGGGGAGGATACGACGAACCTTCCAAGGAAAAATTTGAAGTTCCTTCCAATCTCCATTGGGACGAATGGCTGGGCCCCGCGCAGTGGCTTGATTATAATCCCTGCTATCTACCCGGTCGTTGGCGAGGGTATTGGCCTTTCGGAACTGGCACCTTCGGCGACATGGCCTGCCACGTGATGGATCTTCCCTTCTGGGCGCTCGGACTGAAGTATCCCAAGACGATCCATGCGACGTGCGATACCGAAATCAGCAAGATGTGCTGTCCTCTCGACGTCGAATGTCATTATGAATTCGAACACAACGGCAAGATTTTACCGCTAACCTGGTATGACGGCAATCGCCGCCCCGCCGTCATCAAGGAACGCAATCTTGATCCCCAAGTGATGGGAACTCTCTTCGTCGGCGACGAAGGCATTCTCTTCGCCGACTATGGTTCAATCAAGCTCTATCCGCGTGAAAAATACGAAAACTATCAACGTCCGGCGCAAACGATTCCCGCGTCGCCGGGGCATCATCGCGAATGGATCAACTCGATCATCGACGGCGGTAAGTCGACGCCTCTGTGCAACTTTGAATACGCCGGTCGGTTGGCTGAAGCGGTTCAACTTGGAGCCGTCTCCTTGAGAGCCGGTAAGATCAAGCTCGAATGGGACGCCGATAAGATGCGCGTTACGAACGACGAAGCGGCTAACGCTTTCGTTAAGACGGAACATCGCCCCGGATGGGACGTCTGATTCCTAAAATCGCGAAATTATTTTCCAAACAGAACAGGCGGCGCTCCGAAGGAACGTCGCCTGTTTTTAAACTCGATTTGAAAAAAAAGAACGCGCCCAATTCAGAGAATCAGGACGCGTCTTTTGTTATGCGAAGTAATATCTAAAGATCACTCAGCGGCCTTCTTGGCTTCACGACGAGCCTGGGCGGCCTTCTTGCCGCGTTTCTTGGTCTTGACAACCTTGGCTTCAGCTTCGTTGCGTTCTACGCGAAGTTCTTCAAGACGAGTCTTCTTACCAACGCGATCGCGCAGATAGTAAAGCTTCGCGCGACGAACGACGGAGGAACGAAGGACTTCGATGAGAGCGATTTTAGGGCTGTGGAGAGGGAACTTACGTTCAACGCCTTGACCGGCTACAATACGACGAACGGTGAACGTTTCGCAAACGCCGGAACCACTACGGGCAATGACGTCGCCGTTAAATACCTGGATACGCTCTTTGTCGCCTTCAAGAATCTTGCAATGCACGTTGACGCGATCGCCGATTTCAAATTGGGAAACGTTCTCTTTTTTGGCGCGAGCTTCCACCAGACGAATAAGTTCTTGACTCACGGATATATTCCTTATATTTTCATAATGTTCTACTGTAAGGAGCGCGTTAAAAACTTCCGACGTCACAAATCGGACTAAAAAGAAGGTCGAAAGATTTGTTTAACACTCGCAACGAAGAGATTCCGCCGCTTCTTTCTACCAACCCGTCTCCTTCTCCGTCAGACGCTTGACCTCGCCATACGATCAAGGCGCGACGTCAACGCGTTAATAACCTGACGGTTCGTCGTCTAACAAATCAGGACGACGCAAAAACGTTTTATCTAGGCGATTGGCTTCCCGCCATTTTTCGATCAGACCATGATCGCCGCTGAGTAAAATCTCAGGAACCGCTAAGCCTCGATACTCGCGAGGTCGCGTATACTGGTCCTCTTCCAAAAGGCGATTGCCTGAAGAAAAAGAATCAACTACAGCTGAATTCTCATCCCCCAGCACGCCAGGGATCAAACGCATAACAGAATCGATAATGACCGCTGCTGCAACTTCTCCACCATTTAAGACATAGTCCCCGATTGATATCTCGTCAGGTTGAAGAATATCGACGACGCGTTGATCAAATCCTTCGTAACGACCACAAAGAAGAAGCAAACGTTCTTCCTGCGCAAGCTCCTCAACGATACGCTGAGTAAGCGGACGACCTTGAGGGGTCATCATAAGAACCCTTCCCGGTCGAGGCGCATAACTTTGCACTGCCTCTACGCAAGGCACGACCCTGTCGACTTTTAACACCATGCCCGGTCCGCCGCCAAAAGGACGGTCGTCCATAGTGTTGTGTTTGTCGTTAGCCCAATCGCGCATGTTGTAAAGATTCACCTCAATCAACCCACGATCCATCGCTTCTTTTAAAAGGCTTTCAGCAAGATACCCTTCAAAAATGCCAGGAAAAAGCGTGAGGACGTCAAAGCGCATCTGTTTTACTTTCGCGTCTGGGTTCGACGCTTAACTTAATAGGTTAAAAATTAAATGAAACTGCCAAGTTGATCACTCGGCGACCGGAGCGGCCTCTGCAGCAGGGGTCGCGGGACGACGACGGGTCGCAGCTAGACGTTCAAGAGCGGCTTTCTGCTCTTCGAGTTTTTTACCATTGGCGCCGTACTTCTTAATCAAGACGGCAACCTTGTCGCTCGGCTGAGCGCCAACGCCAAGCCAATACTGAATGCGTTCGCCATTAAGGATCGCGCGCGCGTCAGTTTCAGGAACGAGCGGATCATAGGTGCCGAGTTCTTCAAGGACGCGACCGTCGCGGGGACGACGAGCGTCAACGGCAACAACGCGGAAAAACGGTCGATGCTTACGACCAAATTTCTTCATACGGATTCTTACAGACACTATATTACTCCTAATAACAATGATGTTTTCCGACTAACGTCGGACTAAAATCGAGCGGCGTCAAACTCCAAAAAGGGGGACGCGTTTTCGAGAGGACTCTCGATCACGCCGAGTCTATCGACGTCGTTCTATTTATGGGCGTTTCCCAAGTATTCTCTTATAAATGCGTTGGATCGGTTTATCTATGCGTCTGCACGAGCGACGCCAACGCGATCACTTCTTGCGTTTCTTGTCTCGACGCGCCTTTTCCAAGCGCTTACGTTGAGCTTCGCGTTCCTTTGGCGTCAAGCGTTTGCCAGTCGAACCCTTCTTCGCGGGACCAAACATGCCAAAGGGATTCGCCGACGCTTGATTCGTCAATTGGTTGAGCGCGCGCATTCGATCTCCCATTCCAAGGGTCGAGAAGCTCTTGACCATTCCCGCCATGCGCTGGTGCATCTGAAGCAACTCGTTGACGCGAGAAACCTCGACTCCCGCGCCTGCTGCAATTCGCTTTTTACGTCGCGAATCAATAATCTCCGGACGACGGCGTTCCTCAGGCGTCATGGAATCTATAAGCCCGCCGATGCGACGCAATTCGCGATCCGGATCGACGTTCATCTCGCCAAGGATTCCGCTCAAACGCCCCATACCAGGAATAAAACTCATGATTTTACTCATGGAGCCAAGACGGGACGCTTGAGACATCTGCTTACGAAAATCGTCGAGAGTAAAGACGCCCTTCTCAAGCTGTTGCTGTTGCCGTTCCAGTTCCTTCTCGTCGAATTTGGCCTGAACAGACTCAATAAGAGTCAACACGTCGCCCATACCCAACATACGGCTCGCCATACGATCGGGATGAAACTCCTCCAATGCGTCGAGCCCTTCGCCGACTCCGATGAACTTAATCGGAACGCCGGTAATCGCCTTCACGGAAAGAGCCACGCCGCCGCGCGCGTCGCCGTCGAGTTTCGTCAAAACAACGCCGTCGAGTTCAAGCGCTTCGTTAAAAGCCTTGGCGCTATTCACTGCGTCTTGACCCACCATCGAGTCAACGACAAAGTACACTTGATCCGGATTGACTTTACGTTCAATCTCTACGAGTTGCTTCATCAGGTCGTCGTCGACATGAAGACGACCGGCAGTATCGAGGATAACGACGTTGACGTCTAAATCTTTCGCTTGTTTTAGCGCCCTTTTGCAGACGTCGACCGGATCTTTACATTCGCGATCAACAAAGACCGGAACGCCGAGCTGTTTTCCGAGAATTTCCAGCTGATCAATAGCGGCGGGTCTCTGAAGGTCGGCGGCGACAAACATCGGTTTGCGCCCCGAATCGAGCAGTCTCTTTCCCAGTTTACCGCACGTCGTAGTCTTACCTGAGCCTTGCAGACCGGTAAGCATAATCGTCGTAATGGGTGATCCTTCGGGAATCGTCGAATCAACGGGCCCCATTAAATTGATCAACTCTTCGTTGACGATCTGTAAAATTTGTTGGGTTGGATTGAGAGCCTTCGAAACTTCCGTTCCAAGAAACTTCTGTTCAACGGTCTCGACAAATTGCCGAGCGACTTCGACGCTCGCGTCCGCTTCGAGAAGAGCCTGTCGCACCATCTCGAGTCCTTCACGAACATTCGACTCCGTAAGACGCCCTCGTCCCGAAATAGAACGAAACGCGTCGCTAAGTTTAGAGGTAAGCGATTCAAACATAGAACTAACTCGTCTCTATCACTCGGTTAATACTACCAACACATCGTCTCGAGAAACAACGCGAATGGAACGTCCTCGAAACGCAAAAACAGTACCAAAATTTTACTGATTATATATTGAAGATCGTTAGACGCAAGACGCGAGGCAAGTTTTTTCGGATAGAATCAACGCAAATCTCTTTCATCTTTCGGTAGCAAGGGACTCCATCGCGTAAAACAGAATATTCGTCGCCAGACTGAACGCGCTCTTCGACGTCAAGCCTTCGCAATTCGAAGCGGAGGCGTCTTCCAAAGCGCAACTCACGTCGTAGGGAGAATAGAGGATAACCCACCGACCGTCGCGCATAATCCCCTTTAAAAGAGGCGCACGCGCGACTACCTGCGCGTCGGGAGTTTTTGCGTCCGATCGCCTCCGATACTGAAGCTTTTCAATTTTAAACCCGCCATACTTGCCCGTGAAGAGGGGATCGTCCGCAGGAACGTCCGTAAACTCCTCGTCGGGAAACGTCTCTCGAATCTCTGAAAAGAAGGATTCCTCAAACTTCTGCGACGCGCAAATCGCATTAACGAACAGGAAGCCCCCGCGTTCGATGAAAAGACCCAGTCGCTCCCGTTCCTCGTCTGTGAACGAAAACTCGTTGCGCCCGTGCATAAAGAGCGTTGGATAATCAAAGACGTCGTCGTTTTTTAAAGACGTATGAGGAACGTAAAGTTGCGTGGGAGCGCCTAATTTGGCGCGAATTTGTCTCATCAAATTAGGAATGGCTCGAGGCGCGCAAGACGCGCCGGCTCCGCAATCCAAAATCCCGGCAAAAAGACTATTACGCTCTTCTTTGTGCTTCTCCAGCTCATTCGCTACGTCCGCAGGTATCTCGTCTTTAAACTTGACTTGACGATTCGTCGCGTAGGCGCAAATATTTATCCCTAAGGTGAAAGCCGCCTCTTGTTCCTGCAACGCGCGAGTCGACGGTAAATTCTGACCGGAGGTAGTCCGTTGACGTTTGACGGCAGCCTCCCACAAGCATGACAACGAAGGTCTGTCCCCAAAGACGCTAGGCGGAGCCCCGTCGGCTCCGCGTTCCGGCTTGTATGCGGGCACAAGAATTACGCTTGTGCGACATCCAAAATCAATCCCGTATACCGGACGCAGAAACTCCGCCGGGACAAGAGATTCGGCAAACCAAATCGGGTGCGTTGAATCAAGAAGCGTAAATTCCGAGTTCTCTCCCTCCAACACCTCTTCTATTAACGATCGAAATCCTGTTTCAAAGGACAAGTCCCCGTCGAGAGCCTCCGCCAAAATAAAACCACCCTGCTCCAAATATGCGCGTAATTTCGAAACCAATGCCTGTTTCGCCTTCGGATCCTTAGGAGTCGGATCCAACGTTCCATTAATGACTAGAATAGGAGATTGCAAAAGATCGTCCGGAGTGGCTTTCGCGGCGTCAATCGTCTGCCACACCATCTTTTGCTTCCAAGCCTCCTCGACTCTTTCCGTAAGATGAGCCAAATCATTCGGATGCTCGTTCCAAAAATTATCTTCCCCGTAACGTAACTTAGAGGCTAAAGTCGGCCATCTTCCCTTGGATAAGAATAAAAGCGCAAAGGAAGTCGAAACGCTGCTGTTATTGTCGAAGTCTTTCTGAGCGCTCCAGAAGTTCGACAAGACGCCTTTACGTCGTAAAAGCGCTTCGGCGCCTTCGCGGTACCAGTCGCTCTGTCCGACAAAACGGTTGGCGGTCAATCGCCCCACGCGTTCAAGGCCGTAGAGGTAGTAGTAAAAATACGACTCGCTTCCCGCCGCGCGACCTGGATTCGTTCGCGCGCTAAAATGTTTTCCCAACCAATTCAAACCGCGCGAAATACGCGTCGCGATCTCGTCGTCGACGTCTTGGCAGCAGAACGCGCGCTCCCCTTCGATCCTAGCGCGCGCCGCCTCGCGCACGCCCGAGCAGATCGCCAACGCGGAAATCCCCGCGCACGTCATACTTCCCGTGCCATAGCCGCTAGGGAAACCTTCGGCGTTGAGCGCGGATGAACGATACCCCCATGAACCGTCGTCATTTTGCATTCTCAGCCAATAATCTTCCGCGCTGAGCCATACGGATTCGTCAACGGTCACGCCCGCGAGTTCCGCCTCAAAAAGCGCCAAAAGCGCAAATTGCGAATTCGAATTATCCGAACGTTCCGCAGACTGATTCGAACCTATATAGGACCATCCCCCGCGATGTTCGTTACTTGTTTTCATCTGACGTTCCACGAGCCACGCTACATTAGCCTCAATTTCTGCCCGGTATTCGTCAGGATCGGCGAGACAAAAAACCATCGTCTGGAGGGAAATAGGATACGTCAAATTTTGTTTCATTGGCGAGAAACCGCGAAGATACTCAAGAGCCTTTGCAACCGTCGGATCTTCCTTGTCTAAACCTGCGGTTAATAAAGCCAACGCGCATAAAGCAGTCGTACCGGGTTCATAACCGGGATATTCTTTCCAAGATCCGCGCGACGTTTGTTGTTTACGAAGAAACTCGACTCCTCCTTCGATAGAATTGCGAACGGCTTCAGGGGTAAGCTCGCTTCCGGTTTCACGTTCTTCGCCAAAGTCGCTCTGAGCGTATAAATTTCCGGTTAAGCAAGGATCTACGAAGAAGGCGAGTGAAAAAATAAAGAGAAGGAATCGCGTTGTTAAAGAAATTAGTTTCATTTTTTCTATGCGAAATAGCGTTGAATCGTCAGATTCGGCGCTCGTCGATAACGTAGCCAACAATCTAGTCATTTTTTCCCCGGTTCGTCGTTCAATCGCTCTATTCGGAATCCTACGAGATTCACTTTATCATATCGCGGCCCAATAAAAAGGCGAGCGAGAAAAGATAAAAGTCTATTAACCGAGGGAAGCAAGCAGGTCTTAAACAGGCTCAAGTTCTATCAGGAGCGTTCTCCTCGCTTGAAATCGGAAGAATGTCGGACGTCTCTTCGGGACAAGGAGCGCGTAAATCCCAAAGAGAGTTCTTCAAAACCTCGCTTCTAAATACGGGCACGTCTTTAGGGGCTTCGACGCCCAATTGGACTTTATCGCCTCGAATATCGAGAACGACAACGCGTATATTGCCGTTTACTATGATACTCTCATTCTTACTTCGCGACAGAATCAACATGAGATTCCCTCCTGACAAATCCATGCAGAATCGGTAAAAACTACTAGAGGCCTCCCCTTTATTACACACGCTATCTAAGGAGGGCGCAAGGGGTTGAAACCGCTAGATCTAAAAAATTTATGTTTTTGAAATTTTTCTTTCATAGCGACGACTGGAGAGAGGCTCAACGCGGAGGAAGCGTTTAAGAAAGATTGCCGTACCGTCAGGCTTTTCGGCTCCGCATATTGCGTTATCATAGAAAGAAGGGATCGCACAATACTCCGAATAACAGGAAGGTAAGCCGAGATGGACGCTTTTCCGGATAATGAAAACAAAGAATTAAGTCAAACTTCCAATCAGGTATACTGTCCGTTGGTCGACACGCACGCGCACGTCAATCTTGACGATTTTCAAGGCGATCTCGGCGACCTGATACAGCGTTCGCGGCAAGGCGTCTTTCCTCCAGTCCGGGGCAAACAGGTTGCGAACGGCACAATCCATCCGTTTATCTCGGGATTGATTTGCCCTGCGGTCGATTTGCAAACGTCTAAAAAAGCGATTGAGTTGGCGCGTCGTTATTCCTTCATTTTTGCGGCCCTTGGAGTCCACCCCAATCATACCGCTCAAATTCATGAGGGGGAATGGAATCAAATCGTAAGGCTCGTTGACGAAGAAACCAAATCGCCCAACCAGTCGAAACCAATCGTCGTAGCGCTGGGAGAAACAGGCCTTGACCGTTACTGGGACGACGCTCCTTTCCAGACCCAACTCCAATACTTCTTAAAGACTCTCGAGCTCGGTAAAGAGAAAAAGCTCCCCGTGATAATCCATTCTCGCGAAGCAAACGAGGATCTCGATTCAATTCTATATGATTTTTACGGAACTTCCGCATGCGATTGGCCGGTTGGAGTCGTTCACTCCTTTAGCGGAACGCCGGAGCAAGCGCAACGCTTGATAGATCTCGGTTTTTATCTGGGATTCGGCGGATTTGTCACTTATACCAACAAGAAATTCGCCGACCTTTGGGAAGTCGCTCGGACAATTCCCATTGAACGCATCCTTCTCGAAACTGATTCGCCATTCTTAACGCCTCATCCTCTAAGGGGCAAGATCGACCGTAACGAACCGTTGCTAACGGCTTTTGTCGCCCGGAGAATCGCCGAACTACGCGATCTATCCATGTCTGAAATCGCGCGTGAAACACGTCAAAACGCCATAACGCTCTTCCGTCTTCCTTCTCTCTCGGACAATCCAGAAAAGGACTGATATCAGGCATTCTCTTCCTGCGCCCCCTTTTTAAAGACGCCTTCGATTTTGTTGAACAAGGTCGCGATTACGTCTTGATTTACCGGAAATAAATTTCTATCGTTCTTGTATTTCAAGGAAAATATATTGCGGAACGATCGGGCGCCTGCGCGCTCTTTACATTTGGGGTCAGAGGAAAACAATGAAATCTTTGCTCACACGCCATAATGCGTCAGCCCTGTTGGCCTGGCTAACTCTAGCGCTTTTAACGTTTCCAATAGCGACGCAAGGACAACAAGCCCCAACCTCGCTAGGAAATCGAATGAGCGTGAAGGGAAACAACTCGACGCCTCAGTTACGTCAAGGAACCAAGACGCCCAGCGTAAAAAAAGCGGGAAACGGAGCCCCTCAACAAGAATCCTGCCTCTTGGCGTCCTCCCATCAGAGCGGATCCGCCGACGTCGTTGAAGTCTCTCTAGAAGCTTCTGGGGAAGTCGTGCAAACCACTTCCACCGGTAAGGAAGAGCGTTCGTTAATGGAAGTTGTCGCGGGGTTCAAGTATGAAGAGCGATACGACTCCTATTCGACGACCGGTTCGATCCGATCAATCCGACGTTACGAGCAAGCCGGCATGAAACGTAAACTTGGCGCTAACGTCGTTCGACCTCTTCTCGACAGTTCCAGAAAATACATTATTTCGGAATTCGACGGCAAGTCAACGCGCGTCTTTTCCGCTGGCGGTCCGATGAAAGACGAGCAATACGCCCTTATCAATGAATTGCCTTTCAACACGACGCTCTTGGATCGTCTCCTACCCAACCGCGAAGTGAAGTTAGGCGAAGATTGGCAACTTCCGAATGAGGTAGTCGTCGCGCTCCTTGGCGTCGACGCGATTGAAAACAATACGATCCATCTAATGTTGACGTCGATCGCCGACAATTTCGCTGAAGTTGAGCTATACCAAATCGGCGCGAAAAACGCAAATAACGAAGAAGCGCCAAGCACCCTTGTCTGCGCGTCGGAAGGCGCCAGCATTGGACTGGATCTCGAAGGCAAGTTTCAGTTTGATCTTAAAACGCGACGAATCACGTGGTTTGGATTGCGCATTGACGAACGTCGAACAGAAAGCGTTGCAACGCCTGGTCTTGAATGGTCGGCGACGCTAAAGATTAACATTGCGCCTCTAGAAAAACCCGAAAAGCTCGACGACGACGTTGTCGCGTCCCTCAATACCACCCCGACCCCTGAACAACTCTCACTTTACTATAACGCTCAAAAGGGACCTTGGCGATTCCAACACTCTCGCAAGTGGAAGCTGATCGAAGACGGAGATAAAATTACCTCTTTGTGCTATCTGCAAGGCGGTGAAGCGATCGCCCAGTGCAACCTTCTGTACAACGGAAAGATTGATCTCTCGACGAAACCTTCGCTGGACGGATACAAAAACGAAATTAAAAAGAGTCTTGGCGACCGCTTCGTCGAGTTTAAACAAGAAGCCGCCTACGACGGACCTGGCGACGTCTCCATCTACTACGTTGTCGCCGACGGATATTACGAAGAACTTCCTTTTAGATGGATCTACTACCTCGTTACGGATCCCGACGGAAACCAGGCGACCATTATGTTCGAATTACGTGCGGATATGCTCGAATCCTACGACGATTCGGGAAACGAGATCGTCGAAACGTTCCGCATTATTCCGCGTTCCAGCGCCGGCCTAAGGGAATCCCTTAAGACCGCTGAAGATTCCAAAAACGCCAGCCAACGCTAGGGCCGACAATCAACATTGAAGTTCAATAAAGATGGCAACTGAAAGAAAAACGAAAAGCGACAAGACCAATTGTCGGAAAAGCGCGCCTTCTTGCGACAAAGGAAAAACGAAAAAAGTTTCTATGGCGTCGCGAAAAAAGCTCGCCTCTTTAACGCTTGAGGCGTTAAAGGAAGCGTATCCTACTCCGGCCTGCGCGTTGCATTACGACACGCCTTTTCAGTTGCTCGTCGCCGTTGTCCTATCGGCGCAATGCACCGACGTACGCGTAAATCTAACAACGCCGGCCCTCTTTGCCAAATTTCCCACGCCAAAGGAATTCGCGCAAGCGCCTCTCGAAGAAATAGAAAATCTCGTTAAGTCTTGCGGATTCTATCGCACCAAAGCCGAGAATCTTTCTAAGACCGCTAAAATACTCGTCGAAAAATACGACGGTGAAGTTCCAAATACGATGGAGGAATTGGTAAAACTTCCAGGAGTCGGGAGAAAAACCGCAAACTGTATCCTTGGAAACGCGTTTCGCATTGCGTCGGGATTTGTCGTCGACACGCATGTATTACGTCTAAGTCGAAAAATCGGTTTCACAGACGAAACGACGCCGGAACAAGTCGAGAAGGCGCTAATCCTCCTTTTCCCTAAAGACGAATGGATCGACATGAGTCACCGCCTCATCTACTTGGGGAGAGAATATTGTGTCGCGCGTCGTCCGCGTTGCGAATCTTGTCCCATATCCTCCTTCTGTTTGAAACGACAATGATCGTTCATCAGACAATAGAACAAAAATGAAAGTCCTACTCACCGTTCTGGGTTTAATCTGTTCCAACACCTTTATGACCTTCGCATGGTACGGCCTTCTCGGTCCGATGAAAAATAAGGCGTGGATACTTGCCGTCCTTGCGAGCTGGGGAATCGCGTTTTTTGAATACATGCTCATGGTTCCCGCAAATCGCCTTGGCTCGACGGTTCTGTCGCTGCCTCAGCTCAAAATAATGCAAGAGGCGATCTCCCTTTCTGTATTTGTTCCTTTCGCGATTTTTGTGGCCAAGGAACATTTAGGGTGGAATTATCTCTGGGCTGGACTATGCATCACGGGAGCGGTATATTTTATTTTTAAAGGTTAGCGAGACGTATTGGCGTTAAGTCGAGAGCCAACGCCGCGCGTCGCCGACGAAGAAAGGATGAAATGACGATGGAAGCAGAATATTCGGCGCGAGCGTTACGCGCAAAAGCGTTCTTTGAACAGGGTTACAATTGCTGTCAGGCCGTATTGTTGGCTTTTGACGACATGACGGGGCTCGATCATGAAACGGCGACGAAATTGGCGGCGGGGTTCGGCGGGGGAATTGGACGCTTGCGCGAAGTATGCGGAACCTTTACCGGCGCATGCATGGCGCTTGATCTAATTTCGGGGAGCGCAGATCCCAACGAGAAGGAATCAAAGTCTCAATTGTACGCCAGAATTCAAGAAATGGCGCGTCAATTCGCCCAAGACAACGGTTCTTATATCTGTCGAGACTTACTAAATCTTACGGAGAAAAAATCATCGCCTACTCCGGCTGATAGAACTCCGGAGTACTACAAAAAACGGCCTTGTTCGGAAATGTGCGCTTACTCGGCTCAACTTCTAGAAAACCTGCTCTTAGAACAGAAATAAAACTCTTTTAAACGACAAAAGGCGCCCTCAAACAGAGAGCGCCTTTTTTATCGATTCAAGGTTTCGCTTAGACTTCGTTCATTCCGCCTTTTCAGATTCCTTAAGTTCCGCGCACTTTTTCGCCAAGTAGTCAAACGCTTCGTCCATCTGGGGAGACTCGATAGACTCAATATCCCCGGAGTCGCACGCGGCGGCGACTTGAGGATCGATTGGAAGACGAAAAACGCGTTCGACGCCGTGTTCTTTAGCGATCGCGTCGAGGCTGCTCTTACCAAAAACGGAGAGTTCCTCGCCGCAATGCGGGCACTTGTAGTACGACATATTTTCGACGAGAGCGAGAACGGGAACGTTCATCATCTCCGCCATACGGATCGCTTTAACGACGATCATTGACACCAAGTCTTGCGGGGTCGCGACAACAACGATCCCCTTAATAGGAATCGACTGGAAAACGGTAAGAGGAACGTCGCCGGTCCCTGGAGGCATGTCGACGAACATGAAATCGACGTCGCTCCAAATGACGTCTTTCCAGAATTGTTTCACGGCTCCGGCAATAACGGGGCCGCGCCAAATGACAGGCTGAGAAGGATCGTCCATTAGCAGGTTGATCGAGGCGGCGGAAATTCCGGTCTTCGTCTTAACGGGGACAATGCCGAATTCGCTTCCCTGCATGCGATCGTTCAACCCGAAGGCCTTGGGGATGGACGGACCGGTAATATCGGCGTCAAGAGCGGCGACCTCGAAACCTCGACGGCGCGCAGCGCACGAAAGAAGAGCGGAAACGAGAGATTTTCCAACGCCTCCCTTTCCGCTCACAACTCCGATGACGTTGTCAATGCGACTCATCTCATGAGGTTTTTCAAGCAAGGATTCAGGAGCCTGACGCGAAGAGCAATTCTCTCCGCAGGAACTACAATTATGCGAACACTCACCCATATGTATCCTTCCGTTCGATAAGTATTTATCAAAAATAAACGCTTCGATACACGACAAAAGTTAACGAGTCGCAGCGAAACGCTGAATTTCTTCTATAAGTCGACGCGCAACCGTCAGTTTCTCGCCGTTGATTTTAGCTAACGACGCCCCGAAAGGGTCGAGAATTTCGACGTTCGACGACGCTCCGTTAATCGACGTAGGGTCGTTGACCACAATCAAGTCGCACTTTTTATGATGCAACTTCTGAAGCGCCCGAACATGATGATCGGAAGTTTCAAGCGCAAAAGCGACTAACCATTGTCCCCCCCGAGGATCGTTCTTTTCTCTCTTCATCGCTCCCAAAGCCGCCATTACGTCGGGAGTTTCATGTAACCGCAAGAGCAATTCGCCGCCCGCTTCGGGAACGCGCGTAAAGTCGGATTTAGACATTTTATTTTTGAAGATATGCAACGGCTTGTAATCGCAGGGAGCCGCCGCGCCTATCGCTCCTTCGCATTCTTCATACGCCTGCATCGCCGCAATATGCATTTCGTCGGTCGATACAACATGCACTACCTCCGCTTCGCGAGGATATTTCACGTCAACAGGACCGGAGACAACCACAACCTCGTATCCCGCTTCGACGCAGGCTTGCGCCAACGCTGCTCCCATTCGTCCGCTAGACGCATTCGTCAAATAACGAATGGGGTCAAGATACTGTCTCGTAGGGCCTGAGGTTATCAAAATCTTGGACATTTTTGCATACTAAGGATGTGGATAGGAAAATGTTGACGCACAATCGCTCGGTTAAATCCATCGTCTCAATATACTTTCTTCCCCTCCCCCGTCAAGGTGACTCAACGATTGTAAAACGGTTCCCAGCCGACTATAATTAACAGCCTACTATAATTAAGCTCATTCCGCATCTATGACGTCATGAATTCGTTCCTCAATCGAGCGACCCTTACTACTATCGCAATTTGGAGTTCGAATATGAAAAGTCAATTATTCAAACGTTTGCTCTTCTCAGTCGTTATCCTGCTTCTCGTCTCTTTTATGGCGTCGTCCTTCCTTACAAAACTCAACGCCCAAGAAAGCGTCTCCCTGCCAGGTTCCGCCAATAATTCTCATGAGATAAAAGTCGAGTCTGCAAGCAAGAGTTCCCTTCCCCTCAAAAAAGACATTCTTCCCACCTTAAACAATCAAACGCGCGCTACGAATACTACAAAAAAGTCCGTCGACGTCCTCATCGATATGAGACACGCTCACGATTTTTCCGATTATCCTCTCACTCTTGACGACGTCTTTTATCACCGGTTATATTCATTCCATAGAGCTTTTGAATCTCTAAGATCATTGGGATTGCAAATCGAAAAATCAGATATGGAA
>SFIW01000052.1 GCA_004556055.1 Planctomycetaceae bacterium | reverse complement strand
CCGCCCCTGAGCCAGCGCCTGCGCCAGCTCCCGAAACTCCAGCGGCGCCCGCCCCTGAGCCAGCGCCCGCGCCAGCTCCCGAAGCTCCAGCGGCGCCCGCCCCTGAGCCAGCGCCCGCGCCAGCTCCTGAAGCTCCAGCGGCGCCCGCCCCCGAGCCTGCGCCCGCGCCAGCTCCTGAAGCTCCAGCGGCGCCCGCCCCCGAGCCTGCGCCAGCTCCCGCAGCGCGTATGGAAGCTTACACTGAAACCTCGTTAATAGCGTTAGCCGAACGCCCTGTTCATCTATGTTCGGATTTGCCCGATTCTAGCGTTAAAGAGTCTTCAGAGACTTCCGAGGGCGCCGTCTTTTTTGAGCAAAATTGTTGATTAGGAGGTTGAGAATGAATAGTTGGCATAAAGTTGTTATTTTGCTGGTTATTATCAGCCTCATGATAGGTGGAGGAGGCTATTTGCTGTACAAGAGCAAATGGGTTAAGCCTCGCGAAGCGATCGCCAAGCAGAAGGAAGAACTCGTCAACGCAATCGAATACGGTAAGGCGTCGACGAAACAGATTGAGGCGCAGACGCAACAATTGCAACCTCTTTACACGCGATCTTTCCCTCGTCAAAGCGCAGACGCCGCGTTACAGTACGAGATATGGTTGTCGCAGATGCTTGAATTTTGCAATATTCGGGAATCTCAGGTTACGCGCGGCGCCTACTCAAATCTTCGCAATTTGGGTTTGGCGACGCAAAACTTCCGTGTGCAGGCCAAGTGCCAGCTCTTGGATTTGACCCAGTTCTTGTATGAGTTTTACTGGACGCCGTTTTTACATAGAATTTCCACTCTGGATATCATCCCTCAGGAGGGATCAGACGATCTTCAGGTCGCGATGACTATCCAGGGATTAACGATCCTCTACCTGACGAACCCTCAGCAACAGTTTCCGTTGAGAGACCAATTGCCACTAGCCGCTCAGGCTCCTCAGCAACTAGCATCGGGACCTTTTGCCGCGTATAAGCCTCTTGGAGAATTAGACGTCTTCAGAGCAGTTAGAACTGGCGTTGATCAAACGGCTCTTACTCGATTGACCGCTACGCCAGTGATAACGGATGACGAGGGTAACGAGCAAAAGGTAACACGTTGGAATCTTGAAGCTGAAAGTCGGACAATTTCCCTTAAAATTGGGGACGTGTTAAAGGTCGGCTCTTTCGTCGCCAATATCGCGGATATCGACGATAACCTGGTAATCCTTAGGCAACAGAACGGTTTGCTATGGGCCGTGCCTCTTGGGAATAAATTGAGCGAAGCGGTTGCAGTACCGCCCAATCTTTTCTGAGAAAGATTTAACGGATGAAGTTGATTTTTTGCGACGCATTGTTTATCAGGTGCGTCGTTCTCTTTTTGGATTAAATGAAAGATATTGTACGAATAAATATTGATGAGTTCAGTAGTTTACGATTATGATGTGGTGGTGGTCGGCGCCGGTCATGCAGGAACCGAGGCGGCGTTGGCTGCCGCAAGAATGGGCGCTAAAACCGTTTTGTTGACGTCCAACCTGGACACTGTCGCTCAAATGAGCTGTAATCCTGCGATAGGGGGCGTCGGCAAAGGCCATTTTGTCCGAGAAATTGACGCGCTAGGCGGCGGGATGGCGAAGGCGATCGACGCGACGGGGATCCAGTTTCGAATGCTCAATATGCGCAAAGGCCCCGCGATGCGCGGTCCGCGCGCGCAGGCAGACAAGAGGCTGTATCAAGACGAGGTCAAAAGGATCGTCGAAGAAACGCGGAATCTTTCGCTTCGACAAGAGAAGGTTACCGAACTGCTCGTGGAGAAGGGGGAAGCGTGGAGTGAAGACGCGGTGAATAATCAGTCAGACGCTTCCGGGGCATTGTACGAAAACGTTTGGAAAATCACGGGCGTTCGAGTCGAGACGGACGCTGAGTATCGAGCTCCGGCGGTCATCCTTGCGTGCGGCACGTTCATGAGGGGACTCCTTCATTTTGGAACATTGCAGACGCCCGGAGGAAGAATGGGCGAACCTCCTGCAACAAAGATTAGCGAATCGATTACGAAATTAGGGATTCGTTTGCTTCGTTTTAAAACAGGCACCCCTGCGCGATTGAATGGAAAGACGATTGATTACAGCGTCTTAGACGAACAGCCTGGCGATGTGAATCCGCGTCCGTTCTCTTTTATGAACAAATCTCTCAACGTGGAACAAATCTCCTGTTGGACGACGTATACGAATCCTAAGTTGCATCAGTTTCTGCGCGACAACATCTCGCTAGCGCCGATGTATAGCGGCCAAATTCGTTCGACAGGTCCTCGATATTGTCCGTCCATCGAAACGAAAC
Organism: Planctomycetaceae bacterium; assembly: GCA_004556055.1. Classification (GTDB taxonomy): domain Bacteria; phylum Planctomycetota; class Planctomycetia; order Pirellulales; family Thermoguttaceae; genus RUG369. The sequence goes on along the minus strand of SFIW01000052.1, from coordinate 14,513 downwards.
TTGAACGTTTCGCCGATAAAGAAAAGCATCAGCTCTTCCTTGAGCCGGAAAGCCGTAGGACGAATGAAATATATATCAATGGATTGTCGACCAGCTTCCCGCGCGAAATACAGGATCAGATGGTTCATATGATTGAGGGATTGGAACATGCGCAAATCATGCGTTACGCCTATGCGATCGAATACGATTACGCCCCGCCGGAGCAGTTGCGCCAGACCTTGGAAACGAAACGCGTTAGCGGCCTGTATTTTGCTGGTCAAATCAATGGCACGACCGGCTATGAAGAAGCGGGGGCGCAAGGAGTCGTCGCCGGCGCCAACGCGACGATTAGTCTTAACTCGGCGTTGTCGCCTTTCGTGCCAAGTCGTTCTCAAGCCTATATTGGCGTGATGCTTGACGACCTGACGACGTGCGGAGTGGATGAGCCTTATCGCATGTTCACTTCGAGGGCGGAGTATCGCCTCCTGTTACGACACGACAACGCCGATCGTCGATTAACTCCGATTGGCCGGAAATTGGGGCTGGTCGACGACGAACGCTGGACTCGTTTTCAAGAAAAAGAAGAGTCGATTGAAAAAACGTCGGAGATTCTGGAACGATCTCATGATGAAAACGGTTCTCTTCTCAAGTTTCTGAGACGTCCGGAAGTCGATTGGAAAGACGTCGTAGCCAAGGTTCCGGCTCTTGCAGAGGTTGATCCGGAGGTTGCGGAACAGGTGGAAACGGACGCGAAGTACGCCGGATACATCGAGAGACAAGAACTCGAGATTGCGCGCCAAAAACATTGGAACTCGAAAAAGATTCCTGCGAATTTTAGCTTCTCTTCTTTGCCCAATTTGAGGGCCGAAGCGAAGGAACGCTTAGAGCGCGTCAGACCTACGAATCTTGGACAAGCGAGTCGTATTCCCGGCGTTAGACCGGCAGATATCTCTGTGCTGACCGTCGCGTTGGAACAAAAGGAAAGAAACGTCTAATATCCGAGCAATTATCATCTTAGAATGAGGAATTGCGTGAAAAAAAGACGGAAACTGGCGAGGCGTCAATTTCCGTCTTTCTTTTTTTAGAATTGATACGTGAACGTCACTTTTCCGTTGCCTGGAAGAAGAATCGACTCTCCGGCGCCACGTCGCCATTTGTATACAAGTCTGAAATCTCTATATCCTTGCCGAGATTATCGAGCCATTTAAAGGAGACGACGTCAAACGTTGCGGATTCGGGGGACAATCCCAAAGTCTCAAATGGGACGGCGATCATCAGCTTATTATCTTTACACTGATACTTGACCTTGCCAACGCTCTTCCAGCGCCAAACGTCCGATTTGTTACCATTGAACGCATTGACGCCCGTTTCAGTCTTAGTAAACCAGGAGCCAATCAAGTAGTCTCCTCCGATGAAACCGGATGAAAGATCATTGTCGGCGTTGATTAAAAGATATAAATCTTTCGGAGTCGACGGGACGATAGGGTCTTTCGTTTCTATATAAAAATAGAAATTTTCGGAATCGCGCGCCGCCTTGGAGAGGATGAAGTCGTTGCGACCAGTGTTATTCGTGTAATACGTTTTTCCCGTTCCGGGATAATCTCTTGGAATTGTTTCGCCTGTCGAATCCGTAAAAATGAGATCCACGTCGTCCCATTGGTTGAAATCTCCGCGAACGTCGACGGTCTTGAGTCCTTGCGAAACGGGGAGGGAAGGCGCGCGCCTTTATAACGCCGAATGCCTTGCGCCATTTGGAGATAGTAATTGTCCAGATGACCACCCTTCATCGGCTCAATGTCGCGGCTGTATTCACGATCAAATTGATCGACAAAGACCTTCTTCCCACCCTGAGGCCAACGACCGGCAATCCACTCGTTCCAGCCCGTAATCATGACGTAGTCGGGATTCAATTCGTAAGCGCGTTCCCATTGCTCGGCAAAATTATTGCCTTGGTCGGTTTCGTTCAGTTCCTCTTGCGCGCCGTTGTGCGCCGTTGTGGAAACTTCGCCCTCGTGCCAATCCCGAACTCATCGGCGTGACTTGCGCGTGAGGGGCTCTACTTAGATTTTGAGCGACAGAAACGTTGACCTGCTCGGGCTTGTCGGGGCTTTCAGACCAACAATAAGGCTGAGGATACGCCGCTTCCCAATGCCACGCCTTTTCCGTATCTACCATCGTAAAAGGCCAGTGGGCTTTTCGTAAGGTCAATTTACTCAGGACGTTTTCGTTTTTGACGACGTTCGGGTCGCCGATGAGAAGGGGCTTACCGTCGAGTTTGAAAAGAAGGTCTTTGTATTCTTCTTTGGAATAGACTTCGTTCCAAAGCTTGTCTGCCGTTTGATCCGCGTTCGTATTTAACATGAACGTGATTTGCGGCGTTTCAGCTCCTTCTTTCTTCATCTGCAACAAGGTCTTGCAAATCGCTTCGACGACCTCCGGATACGTCACATTATTCGTTGTATCGAAGACAAGAAAGTCGACTCCGGCGGTTGTAAGAAGCTGCATATGTCTACGAATGACCCAGGGATCGGAGCTGGAATAATATCCGTAGAGGGGTTCGTCCCAAAAGAAGTATGTTCCGGGAGTACCCCATAGCTCGTTATCGCTCTGTTCAACATTCTTCAAATCTTCTTTAGGTAGGAGTTTGAAGAGTTTGGCCAGATCATAGGGACCGTCGTTCCAGGGAGCTTTTCTATCCGCTTCTTGGAGCCATAAAAAGTAGAAGATCCCCACCTTTTTGTCGGGTTTGAGCTCGCCGACTTGATCGGCGGACTGAACGTCGCGCCCGAGAGCGTCTTGGGCTTTCCAAGGGACTCCCGACGATTGGGCGTTGGCGCAAGGAACCCATAACAGGCAGCAACCCAAGGAAAATAGGACTTTTTTCAATGAAGTGAAAAGCATGCTGTCACTCTTTAGCGTTGTTTTCTGAAGATCGTTCTTGCTCTAGATATTGGCGTCGATGATTTCCTGCAGTTTGGATTGTTTTTGAACTCCGGAGAGGCGCAAAATAGGATTACCGTTCTTGTAGAAGATCAAGGTAGGAACGACGGAAATGTTAAGTTGAGAAGCCAAGTTCATGTTTTCAAAGACGTTGCACTTTAGAAAGACAACCGAAGCGTTTTCCTTAGCCAGAGTTTCAAGGACGGGCGCCAACATTCGGCACGGGCCGCAAGTCGGAGACCAGAAGTCTATCAGAACCAGTCGTTTTTCTTCCAGGACGGTTGCGTTGAAATTGGATTCGTTTAATTCATGTAATTCGCTCATTTTAGAACTCCTACTTCTCTGAAATTATGGAAGAAACCGCCGAGGTATTGAACGACGGCGGTTTCTAAAATTTATAGGACAAAGAATCTACGTCAATAGAACGAAATTATCACTCATCGTCGTCTTTAACTTCGTTTTTGGCGACGATTTCAGCTTGTATATTGCTCGGGACGACGTCGTAACGGTTGAACTCGATGGAGTAGCTTCCTTGACCGCCGGTCATACTAGCCAAAGTGCGGCTATAGGTCGTTATCTCAGAGAACGGCGCTTCGACGACGACCGTTTGATAACCGCCGCCAGCGTCTTCAACCCCGATCGGACGACCACGACGCGCGGCGATGACGTCGGAGTTGACGTCGCCGACCTTGTCGACGGGAACGGTGACCATCAAGTTGACGATCGGCTCAAGAAGAACAGGCTTCGCCTTGGCGAAGGTTTCTTTAAAGGCGCCCTTAGCAGCCGTACGGAAAGCTTGTTCGTTTGAATCTACCGGGTGATATTTACCGAAGTGTACTTCAATGCATAGGTCTTGAACCTGGTAACCGGCGACGACGCCGCAGTCCATACGATCCATGAACCCCTTTTCGATCGCTGGAAGGAAGTTCGCGGGAATTGAACCGCCGACGATTGAGTCAACCCAGAGGAAGTTGTTTTTGGGGAAGTACTTCCATTCTTTCATGGACGGGAAGCGAGACTTATCGGTCGCGAATTCTTCAGGATCCGTTCCAGCCGGGAACGGATACATGCGGATGTGTACTTCGCCAAATTGTCCCGCGCCGCCGCTTTGCTTCTTGTGACGATAGGAACCTTCCGCCATTTGTTGAATCGTTTCGCGATACGGAATCTTCTGTTCCTTGGTGTCCAATTCAACCTTATCGCGTCTCTTCAGACGTTCCTGAAGAACTTGGAGATGCAGATCGCTCATACCCGTGATAACGAGCTGTTTTGTCTGATCGTTTCTCTCCATCTTGAAGGTGGAGTCTTCTTCCGCAAGCTTGGTAAGGGCAACCGAGACCTTGGCTTCGTCGCCGCGATTCTTGGGGAACGCGGCCAAGCCAACCATCGGGGTGGGGAACTGGAAGGCGGGCATCGTGACTTCGCCGAGGGTCGCGCAGGTCTTGAGTTCGTCGGTTTTGGTAACGGCTACGATCATGCCGGGAGTCGCTTCGTCGACGGGCGTGAGTTCATTCGCCTGGACTTCGAAGAGCTGGGCGACCTTGAATCCCTTACGAGAGCCGATGAGCGGAGCGGTCATGCCGTTCTTGAGGGTACCGGAGAAAACGCGAATGTAGTTGATCTTCTGAACAAAGGGGTCGATGCGAGTCTTGAAGACCTGGGCGACGACGGGCGCGTTTTCATCGGCGACGACGTCGACTTCTTCGCCTTGGGCGTTGGTCGCTTTTCGCGCGATAGCGTTGGAAGGAAGGGCGTATTTCGCAAGGGAGTCGAGCAATTCTTTGAGGCCGACGCCAGTTTTGGCGGAAACGCAGAAGATGGGGATGAGGGTTTCTTCTTTGACGCCCTTGACGATGAGCTTTTCAAGATCCTCCGCAGAGGGAAGTTCGCCTTCAAGGTATCGTTCCATCGCATCGTCGTCAACAGAAACGATCGATTCGATAAGAGATTCGTGGAGCTCTTGAGGATCGAGAAGAGCGCCTTCGGCTTCCGTAGGATTAAGAACGTCGACGACTCCCTTGAAGTTGGCGCCGGTTCCGACCGGGACGTTGAAAAGAACGGCTTCTGATCCGAAGACGCTGGTAATGGAGTCCATCAGCTCGTCGAACTTAATGTTGTCACTATCGAGCTTGGAGAGAATGACGATACGACCAAGTCCGGCATTTTTCGCTTCGGCAAAAACGCGGCGCGTATTGACCTGAATTCCCGACGCAGCATTAACGACAATCGCGGCGGTATCTGACGCCCCCATAGCGCCGATTACTCCGCCAATAAAATCGGGATAGCCGGGAGAGTCAAAAACGTGGAACCTCCGATTATTCCAATCGAAGTTAATACAGGACGTCTCGATGGTATACTTGTGGGATTTTTCTTCTTCGTCAAAGTCGCAAATACTCGTTCCGTCGTCGACGCTCGCTGGACGCTTGACTTTTCCGGAAACGTTTAGAAGGGCGTCTGCTAAGGTCGTCTTGCCAGTTCCACCATGACCGCACAAAACAATATTTCGAATATTTTCAGGGCTATACTTCGACATAAAAAAATCCTTGTTTTAAAGACGATAAAGAGTCTAATTCGTTTACTAAAAAACGATACGACGCCGACATTCTTCTTTTTGAGGACAAGGCGTCTTTGTCATGCTAAACAACAAAAAAGCAACCTCTCCCCAAACTAGTGAGACCATCTAAAAGCCTCATTAGGTAAAAGACGTCTAAGGATTATACGCAACTAGAAATCTAAATGCAAGCGAAAGAAGAAAAATTTTTAGCAGTTTTAGAACTTTTTTCTTATTGTGGAGGAAGTTGCTTAGAACGGTTCAACCGTGCGCTTTGTTTGACTTGTCGGTTAGCGTTCTTTTGATATATTGGTTTAATGTAAAACTTCTTTTGACGCCTGGTTGCGACGTCTATTATCGACCCGTGTTTTACTCACTCAGAAAGCGATTTGAAGATGAAATTCCAGAGAGTTACCCTAGATAATGGATTAGAGATCATTGCGGAACATAACGCCGCCGCTCTCTCCACGTCTCTCGGTTTTTTTGTAAGGACGGGTTCTCGCGACGAGAACGACAATATTGCAGGTATGAGCCATTTTCTTGAACATATGGCGTTCAAAGGCACTGCGCGACGTAATGCTGCCGACGTTAATCGCGAACTTGACGAACTAGGCGGCGTCTTCAACGCTTGTACCGGTGAAGAAGCGACTGTATTCTACGCGAAAGTCCTTCCGGAACTTCAGGAACATTGCGTCGATCTTTTGAGCGATATTATGAGACCTTCTCTATTTGCGGAAGAATTTGAAGTAGAGAAAAAGGTTGTGCTCGAAGAAATTAGAATGTACGACGACCAGCCCCCATACGGTTTAGACGAAAAGTTTCGCGAGGTCTTTTGGAAAGGTCATCCTTTGTCTCGGAGCGTCTTAGGGACTCTAGACTCCGTGGGCGCCTTAACGCCCGAAATCATGCGCGACTACCTGGAAAGGCGTTATCTTCCGAATAATATCGTCTTTGTCGCGACGGGACTTTGCGATTTTGACAAATTGACGAAGTGGGTATCGAACGCTTGCGGAAAATGGAAGTCAGGCGTCTGTGGACGAGAAGAACGTCCAATGAAAGGTTTGCGCGATAAGTTCGTTCTACAACGTCAACAGACGGCGATGGAATATGTCATGCAATTGGTCGACGCCCCCTGCTCGAGGGACGAAGATCGTTTTACTGCGACCGCCCTCGCCATTATTTTAGGGGATGAAGTGGGTAGTCGACTTTTCTGGAAACTTGTCGATTCCGGACGCGCCGATTCTGCAACGATATATCACAACGCCTATTCTGATCTTGGGTGTTTTATGACGCTACTTACTTGTCCGCCGGAGTCTGTCCAAGACAATCTTAAAGTCATAAACGAGGTTCTGTCGGAAGCGGAAAGGGACGGAGTAACTGAAGACGAATTGACGCGAGCGAGGAATAAGCTCTTGACGAGCGTCGCTCTCAGTTCTGAACGCACAGGATCGCGTCTCTTTTCTATCGGCTCCGAATGGTTGACCACTGCTTCTTATCGGTCGGTTGAGGATGATTTGAGCATCCTTCGCGGCATGTCGGTGGACGACGTCAATCTCTTGATGAAAAAATATAGTTTCAGTAATCCGGCGACCCTTGCGGTTGGGGAACTTGATTCTATCGATTGACGTCTGAGAAACACCGGGCGGAGAAAACGGGATAAAAAATAAGGGGGATTGGCTCCCCCTTATTTCGATGACGACTGAGCGATAGTCGCTCGGTCTTGTTTGATTTGTTTACGTGAATTATACGCGGTTGTTCTGAATCATTCGACAATCACATCGTCGCTGGCGCCCAGATCTTCATCTCCCTCAAATTCGACGTCTAAATCCTCTACGTCGGCGTCTTCCACGTCAGCGTCTTCCACGTCGGCGTCAGCTTCATCGTTTGCGGAGTATTTAGCCGCCAGCGCGTTGATTTTTTCCGTCAAGTCTTTGATCAGCGGCTTTTTGTCGGACCAGAATTGTTCGTTCATCTTCCAGACGACGGCGCTTCCCTCAGCCGTCGTGGCGGAGCAAGCGCGCGTTAACTCTTCCACGGTGGAGAGAAGGTCTTTGGCTTCTTCAACGGTTACGCCAATTTGGTTAAACTCTTTGTCAGAAAGGGCTTTCTCCGCAGCCTGGGAGAGCGTTGAGAAGATTTTGTCAACGACGTCGTTAGTCAATTTCTGCCATTCCGCCGCAGATTCTTCTGATTTCAAATACGTTTTCTGAACAATCTCTAATTGATCCAAATTGACTGAAGTGGTCGCATAGCGAACGTGTCCCTGAATTTTAGCGCAGAGTTCTCCAATGTTTTCGAGTGTGTCTATGATTTCGTCGCCGAAGGGAGTCTCGGTAGCGTCGAGAAGACTGGAAACCTGAGCAACCGCATTCGTAAATTCTTCTTCGCTATAGACGGGAAGGCTGACCGTCGCGATAACAGCGTCGGGATCAATGTTTTCAAAACCTTCCGTAAACTCGGCTTTTTCGACTGTATTGAGCTTCGAAAAGTGTTTCTTCACATAAGCTTTGATTTCGTCTTCATCGTCATTTTCGGCGGGAGTGATCATAACGAAGAAGAAGTTGTTTCGAACGAAACGATATTTGATAACGGAATTAACCTGCTGGTTAATCGTTTTCATGACGTTTCTGACTTCGCTCAATTGATCTTCCGTAAGATCGCTTGTCGGGAATGCCAAATAGGGATAGGAGATTTCGGCAGGATCGTCGGATTTGTCAAAAATTATGTAAAAATTGCGGACTCCCGCGTCTTTAAGAGGTTGAACATACGTTTCAAGGTATTGTCCAAGAACTAGCTTGACAACCGGAACAGCTTGCTTCATTTCTTCCGCTTGTTCCGCGTCGGGGACAAAGAAATCAAGCGCCGCGTTCGCGATTTTTTCCGTTTGCGAGGTCAGAGTCGCGGAATCCAATTTATCGAGATTGACACGAGTGACTGAAGTGGTTTCCGGTTGCACCAGAGGGACAAATTCTTGGGCTTTAACGGCTGACGGAAGCGCGAAAGCCGACACAATCGCTAATGCGAAGAGAACGAGTCGTTTCATGAGTAACTCCTGGGTAGTGATGCTCGGGGAACTCCAACCTCTTCGGACGTCCCCAATCATTCAGATACGGCGTTAAAATTCCTTGTTGTTGAGGGATTTTTCATCACCAACGCTGAGGTATTATTGAAAATTTCGTCATTCTGGTAAAGGGTGTTTTATCATGAAATAGCAATATTCTGAAAGAACACGTAAAGGAAGATTGGTTCTTTATTTGGAATTTAGATCACATTTTCTGTTTTTTTTTTCTGTTTTTTTTGTATAATGGCCTAAGTTTGTGACAGAATGAGCGACTAACAAGTTCGGATTGATTGACGTTAGGATCGGATTTGCAGGAAGGATCATAAGGGACAGAAAATGACGACGCAGAATGGCGTTTCGTACAAACCGTTAGACGTGACGTATGACGTGATCGCCCCTGAGAATATTCTTTTCCGGTATGTGATTGCCGGTCCTTTTCTACGTCTTTGGGCCTGGTTATGGGACGTTACGATCATTTTTGCGTGGCTGGTTTTGTCCTCTGTGGGCGCAGCGTTTTTATCCATGCAGATTCTTCGGATGGTTGACGGAAAGTGGGAGGACGTCTTGATTGCGTTATTTTGGACCTTCGGTATCGCAAACATCTTTTTTTCCATATGGTTTTGGAATGCGACATGCGAGGCGCTCTTTTCTGGAAGAACGTTCGGAAAAATGATCTGCGGGTTGAGAACCGTTACGATTTCGGAGGGCGCAATTAGCGTAGAGCAAGCGTTTTTACGCAATATTTTGCGCGCGGCGGACTGGGCGCTGGCCCCGTTTATGGTCGTTGTTATGGGAAAAACAGATCGAATGGCCCGATTAGGGGATCTCGTTGCGGGTACAATCGTCGTTAATGAACGCGTGATGAAGGAAAAGAAGCGTCCGATATCCTTTAATGAGGAAAAAATTTTGACAATTGCTTCTCATATACCGGACGAGTTTGTCGTTAGCGAAAGCTTACGCGGCGCTCTTTCCATTTACCTGGCGCGAAGGCTTGACACGGCCCCCGCGAGACGTTATGAACTTGCCGCTCCTCTTGCAGGAGCGCTTGCGCGCAGGATGAGTTTTTCATATCAAGTTGATCCCGACGCTTTTCTTTGCGCGTTGTGGCAAAAGACCTTAAACAACTCCTGAAATTACCATAGAAAGCTAATTTTTAATATTTACGTAAATTCGATGAAAAACGAAGAAGAAGAATTTCTACAAGACAACGAAGGCGGCTCTTTTTCCTTCAAGTTGGGTTCGAATGACGGTGGAATAAGTTTGGAAGATTGGATGTCGGTCAGCGACGAAGAACGCAAAGGAGAAGATTCTCGCCGACATATTAAATCCGATGATATAGCTTCGCGCATGGACGCGTCGACCTTAGTGGATCAAACGACGCGAGAAGTTAGCGTCGCCTATGAGAGAGCTATTTTGGTTGGCGTGTATAGACCAGACGAAGGACTCGGTGGCGAGCCTCTTGCGGAACTTGCTGGGTTAGCGGAGGCGGCAAGAGTTATTCCTGTCGGCGAATTGATTCAGAGACGCGCGACTCCAGACGTAGCGTATTGCCTAGGAAGCGGTAAATTAGAGGAACTCGAAGAGTTAGTTCAAATGTACGACGCGCAGGTGGTTATTTTTGATCGCGAACTCGCGCCGGGACAAACGCGCAACCTCGAAAAACGTCTTCAGGTGAAAGTAATTGACCGAACGGAACTTATCTTGGACGTTTTTGCAAGTCGCGCACGAACACGGGAGGCGCGATTAGCCGTCGAACTTGCGCAACTGGAGTATTCGTTGCCGCGCCTGAAGCGCATGTGGACGCACTTGGAACGACAAACCGTCGGGGGCGTAGGGTTGCGTGGTCCCGGAGAAAAGCAACTGGAGGTCGACCGTCGTATCGCTCAAAAGCGCATTGTCGAATTGAAACGCGAGTTGACCGAGATACATAGTCGAAAAAAGAGGGAGATTGAAGGACGATCGCAGTCTCGACGGGTATGTCTTGTCGGATACACGAACGCGGGTAAAAGTTCGCTTCTCAACGCGATGACCGGCGCGGGAGTGTTGGCTAAGGATATGCTCTTCGCCACCCTCGACACAAGGACTCGACGCTGGTCTCTCCCCGGTTGGGGCCCCGTCCTTTTAAGCGACACCGTGGGATTTGTTCGAGAATTGCCGCACCATCTTGTTGCTAGCTTCCGCGCGACCCTCGAAGAAGCGACCACCGCTGATCTTCTTATTCACGTGGCGGACGCGAGCGCTTCAGACGTGGTTGAACAAATCCGAGCGGCTCACAAAGTTCTTGAGTATCTTGGTATTCACGAGAAGGACGAGATTTTAGTTTTGAATAAAATCGACGCGATACCGTCTTCAGCGACGTTGACGCATCTTCTTGAGGTTTTCCCAACCGCTATTCCTATCAGTTCGAAAACGGGAGAAGGATTGGAACGAATGACGGCGGCGGTAAGTTCCGCTCTTAGTCGAGAATTCCTTGACGTTTATGTTGAGTTACCCATCTCCGACGGGCGTACTGCGGCTTCTCTTGCGCGCGATGGAGAAGTGACGTCGCGCGAATATGATCCTAACGGACTTGTTACTTTTCATGCGCGTCTCCCTAAATTCGCCGTTGAACGTTTGCGAGCGGTGAATAATATCGTCGTTAGAATAGGCGCTTGCGACGCGAAGCCTTATTTTGAGAATAAATAGGATTCATATGCGCCTTTGCAATTCTTTTAGATTCGGAATGCGAACGATTCATGATGATTGAATATAAGTCGTTTAAGTCTTACGATAACGAAGAAATTTTCTATATTGAACTTGGGGAGGGCCGTCCCCTCGTCTATGTCGTTGGTTTTGGCGACACTGTTGAAATGGCTTATCCCCATGCGTTGCGTTGGAGCGAGCGTTTTCATTGCGTCCTTTTTGACCATCGCGGATATGGAAAGACTCCCTATACTCCGAAAGGGGGCGTTGAAGAATCCGCGCGTGATTTACACAGCCTTTTATGCGCCTTGAATCTTGACGACGTGGTTCTCGTAGGCTATTCCATGGGAGGATCTGTCGCCTTTTCTTATTTCGAACAATTTGGTTCCGAACGTATCGGTCGACTTGTTCTACTCGATACGAATCCTAAATTGATAAACGATTCCTCTTGGAATCTCGGATTATGGCAGGGACTGTATACCTCCCAGGATTACGAACACGATCTTCATGTTATAGAAGATAATCCTCCGCTTTTTCATCTAAGTTTCTTTGTTCGAGCCTCGACACCTGTTTCGGTTGGAATACCGGCAGATTTTCCCGATTCCGACGATCTGGACGGATGGTTTGACCGAGCGCTTAAAATAACCGGGTTACGCGAACGCTTTATACGTAAAGTATTTTTTAAAGAAGCTTCAGAAGATCAGCGTCGTTTGGAGCGTTTATATTGGGAGAGCATGACTGGTGGAAATTGGTTGCATATAATCGAAAAGATAGACGTGCCAACGAAGTGTATTTTTGCGGAGCCCGGTTCTTTCTATTCTCCTCGGACGGGAGAATGGCTGGTTAATCGTCTTCCGCAAGGGACGCTTGAAACTTTATCGAATGCGACGCATATGTGTCCGAAGGAAAAATTTGAAGACTTAGTGGGGATTGTAGAACGTTTCGGAACGGACTGACGAGATTTTAAGTCTACAATTTCGAATTGAGTTTCCCTTGATAATTGCCTCAGTGAGTATACAATGGAAACTGAGTCGTCTGGACTTTTCATAGAATACAGTTGGGTTCCTGTGCTTATAGAGGAATTTTTTAAAATGACAAAAATCGCAACGATTGAGACCCCACGCGGAACGATTAAACTTGAATTGTTCGCCGATAAAGCTCCGAAAACAGTCGCTAATTTCGAGAAACTTGCCAATAGCGGTTTCTATGACGGTCTCATTTTTCATCGCGTCATTAGCGATTTTATGATCCAAGGCGGGGATCCGAGAGGAAATGGAACGGGGGGACCGGGATATACGTTTGAGGACGAATTCCATCCTGACCTTCGCCACGATGGCCCCGGTACTTTGTCGATGGCGAATGCCGGTCCTAACACCAATGGTTCTCAGTTTTTCATCACTCACGTCGCGTGTCCTTGGTTAGACGGTCACCATTCCGTTTTCGGCAAGGTTATCGAAGGTCAGGACGTCGTAAACGCCGTCAAACAGGGCGACAAGATGACCAAGGTCGTGGTGGTTGACGTCGAGTGAGTCTTTTATGACTGGTAGATATGGCATGTATGACTAGGGTTTGATTGAGATCATAAGGCGTCTTTAGCGACGCCTTATTTTCTTATGAGCTCTATCATGCGCTCTATGATTTTGAAGGTGAATTGTGGATGAATTTTTAGACGGTAATCAGCCTTTCGATAGTATTTCTTTCGAAGAAGCTTACCAGCAAATCACAGAGGTTTTGGCGGAGCTGGAATCGGGACGCGGAAGTCTGGAAGATTCCCTGGCCCTTTATGAGAAGGCGGTGGGACTTGTCCGGGTGTGTCGCGCTAAATTAGACGACGCTACTAAAAGAATCGAGATTCTTAAAGGAGTCGATACTTCTGGGACTCCTCAATTTGAGACGCTTAACGACGACGAATTACGTTCTAAAGAGGACGTGGCGGGGCGTCAGGATTCATCTGCGGGAGCGTCGGTCGATTCACAGGGGAGTTTTGTGAATGTTTCAGAATCTGAACAGGAATGAATTACGCGTGATTGCCACTCTTCTCCTTCTTTTTGAGGAAAGCGTTTTCTATTCGTCCTCTTTTGATTTCTGCGAAGCAACTAATGAACAGTGATATGAACCATCAAGCAGATTTGACGTCAGATATGAATCTCTCCACAAGTAGTTCGGGGATTTCGACCTATTTAGCTGAATTGAAGAGAGAGACAGACGCGCACCTCGATTCTCGCCTAAATTTTAGCGGCGATTGTCCCCTACGATTGGCAAATGCGATGCGCTATTCCGTTCTTGCGCCAGGCAAAAGATTGCGTCCGACGCTAGCATTAATTGCGGCGGAACTTTGCGGGGGGCGTCGCGCAGACGCATATCCCGTATGCGTGGCGCTTGAGTCCGTACATTCTTATTCTCTTATTCATGACGACTTACCGTCGATGGATAACGACGATTTGAGAAGAGGAGCGCCAACCTGTCATCGGCGCTTTGACGAAGCGACGGCGATCCTTGCCGGCGACGCATTGCAGGCTTTCGCTTTTGAGGTTTTGGCGACCGATATAAAAGATCCGTTGATTTCCGCCAAATGCGTCGGGATTTTGGCCCAAGCGATCGGCCCTCAAGGAATGGTTGGGGGCCAGGCAGACGACGTGGTTTGGGCGTCTACAATCAAGAATGGAACAGGCGCCTATGATATGATAGGAGAGGCGATCGCCGTTTCGACAAGCGACGAATTGTCCGACTCCTTGACAGATGTTCCGGAGGAGCCTAGAAGAGCGGGCTTTGCGGCTTTACTGCACAAGATCCATCGTCGTAAAACAGGCGCATTGATTGTCGCGGCTTTAAAGCTTGGCGCGCTGTCTGTTGGAGGCGACGACGAACGCGTTTCTGTTTTAGAAGAATTTGGCCAATATCTCGGTCAGGCGTTTCAAATTTCCGACGATCTTCTTGACGAGAGAGGTTCTGAGGCGTCTATGGGGAAACGCGTTCATAAAGACGTCGAGGCTGGAAAGTTGACTTACCCGTCTCTTTACGGCGTCGATACTTCCGTCGAGCTACTCGACCGATGCGCGGAGCGTTCTAAGGACGTTTTGTCGCGCGCGTCCGCTTTCTTTGACTCTGATTCATTAGCTTTTCAAGCGTTACGCTACCTTGTCGACTACGTTGTAGAGAGGAAACAATGAAATCAGAGTCCCGTGATTGTGTCTGCAATATGTCTGCTATAAACGACGAGACGTCCATAACTTCTTCGATTCTTCAGTCGATTACTTCTCCTACAGACCTCAAATCTCTTTCTATTGAACAACTTGGGGA
>SFIW01000051.1 GCA_004556055.1 Planctomycetaceae bacterium | reverse complement strand
TCCGGGAAGAGCCCCTACGGCGTTTGGGGCGCTATGGGAAGCATCAACGGCGGCGAAAGCGTCTCTCTCTGATCCTCGCGAAAGGAAATAGCACATGCACCTCAAAAAAGCTTTTCTTATTCTCGCCGCAGCGGGCGCGTGCGTCGCAAGCGTCGGTTGCGGGCAGAAACTCCCCGAAGGGATTCCCGATCTACTCCCAGTGACTCTCGTTCTGACGCAAGAAGGCGCGCCTCTCGACGCAGCCACCGTCTCCTGCATACCCGTCGACGCGGCGAATAGCCGCTGGTCATGCGGCGGAACGACCGACGCAAAGGGAGAACTCCCACTTACGACCCTTGGGCAGTATAAGGGAATCCCCTCGGGCGAATACAAAGTCGTGGTCATGAAGATGCTCCTGGAAAATCCGCCTCAAACGCGCGACGATCCTCCTGGACAGCGCTACCGACTCGTCCCGGAAGAGTATGAAACCGCCGACACGACGCCCCTGACCTTCACCGCGTCGAAGGATCAGAAACGCGTCGAGCTCGATCTTGGCCCCGCGATTAAAGAAGAGATGAAGAGCCGCGGACCTCTTTAATGGACGGTTCTTGTCAGCGTAATTTTCCAGAAGAATGAAGAGAGCTCAAGGTTTTCTTCATTCTTCTTTTTTTGTATGTTTAAACGTCCCTACAACGACGGAAAACGATTTTATAAGGCTCCGATCTCTATACGCCGTTTTCGATTTCTCTTCCGCAGAACGCGTCCGACGATCCTTTCTCACGAAACGCTACCTTAAAGCCGCGCTACAAGAATCGCCAAATCCGACTTCGGCGGCGGAAGAAACGAAGGGCGTCCTTCTTTGGAGAAATAAAAAAGCGTCCGTTCTCACGCAAAGAACGGACGCCGGGAATACGTCAAATCAATCTAATCGAGAAGGATCAGAACCATCCGCCGTACGCGACGATGAAGCCTGCGGCGACGACGGAGACCATGCTCATCAGCTTGATGATGATGTTGAGCGAAGGACCAGTCGTGTCTTTGAAGGGGTCGCCGACGGTGTCGCCAACGACGGTCGCCTTATGACATTCGGAGCGTTTTCCGCCGAGTTCAGGCTCGATATTCGCTTCGACGTACTTCTTCGCGTTGTCCCACGCGCCACCCGCGTTCGCCATGTAAACGGCGACGCAGAACCCTGCGGTAAGAGCGCCGACAAGGAGTCCGATCACGCCCGTGACGCCGAGCGCCAAACCGACGACGATCGGCATGATAAGTCCAAGGAGCGAAGGAACGATCATTTCGCGCTGCGCGGCCTTCGTCGAAATCGCGACGGGGGTCTCGTAATCGGGATCGTTCTCATATTCCATGATGCCTTTGATTTCGCGGAACTGGCGACGGACTTCTTCGACCATGCCGGAAGCGGCGCGTCCGACGGCGGTCATCGTCAAGGCGCCAAAGACGAAGACGGTCATCGCGCCAAGGAAGATACCGACGAGAACTTTCGGATTAAGGAGGTTGCACGCGTAGTAGTCCATCCAGTCCATCATGTTCGCGCTCTTGACGGAAACCATTTCGCAAGGATCGTCGGCGGATTCAGGGACGAAGGGGCAAACTTTCGCGATTTCAGGAGTGATGAGCGCGGGGCCCTTAGAAGCGTCGAGTCCAGCCCAAGCTTCGTTGGATTCTTTCCAGGTGAATTCGGAGCCGCGATAGATCGGGGCGTCTTCATTCGGATTGTTGGCCTGCGCAGGCTTGACGAGGTATGTTTCGGGGAACCATTCGCGACCGACTTCTTTGAGAGCGGCCTTTTCCGCTTCGACAGCTTCCTTACCGGCGTAGTATACGGCGAAGGAGTCGGAGACCTTGTAGAAGCCCGGCTGAGCGTCGGCGTTTTCTTCAAGGGTCTTGACGGCGGAGACGCCCCATCGTTCGAAACCGACGCGGACTTCTTCGACGTACGCGGCGAGGAGCGCGAGGGCCGTCAGAGCGGCGCTACCGATCGCGAAGCCTTTACCAGTCGCGGCGGTGGTGTTGCCGAGGGAGTCGAGGGCGTCGGTGCGTTGACGGACTTCTTCAGGAAGACCCGCCATTTCCGCGTTGCCCCCCGCGTTGTCGGCGATCGGGCCGTAAGCGTCGGTCGCAAGGGTGACGCCGAGGGTGGAAAGCATACCGACGGCGGCGACGCCGACGCCGTAGAGGCCGAGGGAGAAGGTCTTAACGTTGGTGAAATCGAAAGCGGTGGTGAACCCGAAGGAGAGGATCGTGGCGACGCCGACGATCACGACGGGCGCCCAGACGCTGAACATACCTTCGGCGATACCGGCGATGATGACGGTCGCGGGGCCGGTTTTACCCTGGCGCGCGATCGCTTTCGTCGGGTTATACTCGTAAGCGGTGCGATATTCGGTCCACTTCCCGATCAGCCAACCGGCGAGAAGACCGGTGACGACGGACGCGCCGGCCCACTTCGCGGAACCGGGTAGCATAATCATCGCGATGACGACGGAGAGGACGCCGATAATGAGCGAAGGAAGGTTGACGCCTTTTCCAAGCGCTTTAAGGAGAGCGCCTTGATCCGCTTTTTCGTCGGTCTTGACGAGGAAGACGCCAAAGATCGAGAGGACAATGCCGACGGCGGCGAGGATGACGGGTAGGAAGAGGGCGCTCATCTGAGTGGCGGCGCCTTCGCCGAGCGCGGCGTATGCGGCGACGCCCAGAGCGGCGGAAGAAAGGATCGAACCGCAGTAGGATTCATAAAGGTCCGCGCCCATACCGGCGACGTCGCCGACGTTGTCGCCGACGTTGTCCGCGATCGTCGCGGGGTTGCGTCGGTCGTCTTCAGGAATACCGGCTTCGACTTTACCGACGAGGTCGGCGCCGACGTCCGCGGCTTTGGTGTAGATACCGCCGCCGACGCGCGCGAAGAGCGCTTGAGAGGACGCGCCCATACCGAAGCAGAGCATAACGACGGTGATTTCGGTGAGGCTCATCGTCCAGTTAAAGGCGGGGAAGATCCAGTAGAGAGCGCCGAACCAAAGGACGACGTCGAGTAGTCCGAGGCCGACGACGGTCAAGCCCATGACGGCGCCGGAACGGAAGGCGACTTGCAAGCCTTCGTTCAAGGACTTCTGCGCGCCCGCCGCAGTGCGGGAAGACGCCCAGGTCGCGGTCTTCATGCCGAACCAACCGGCGAGACCGGAGAAGAAGCCGCCGGTGAGGAACGCCCACGGTACGATCTTATTTTGAACGCCGACGCCCCAAGCGAGCCACATAAGGAAGACCCAGATGACGGCGAAGAAGATCGCGACGACCTTGTACTGCTGCTTGAGGTACGCGTTGGCGCCCTTGCGCACGGCGGCGGCGATCTTAATCATTTCGGGGTTGCCTTCGTCCGCTTTCATCATGGATTTGAAGAATCGCACGGCGAAGACGAGGGAGGTTACGGCGCAAGCGAGCGCGACGATCCATAGGAAGCCAAACTTTGAGAAGAAGCTGATCCGGTCGGCGGCGGGATCGGCGGACGCGTCGGCTTCGAGAGCTGGGGCGTCCTTCGCCTCGTCGGCGACGGGAGCGGCTTCTTCGCTGTCGGCGACGGTTTGATCGACGGCGACGGCGGCGGGTTCGTCAGATTGAGTATATGCGAACGTCGGAGTCGTGGACGCCGAGCCCAATAATAGCGCGATGGAGAGCGCGCTTAAGCTCATTAATTTGAAAAATCTTTTGCTGACCTTCATAACGCAAAAGTCTCCTGAAATAACGTTGAAGTAATGAACGAAGATTTCTCGCGGATAGTGAGAAGAACTTCGTCGCGGCGTTCGACGACGTCGTCGGTAACGGCGACGTGAAAAACGCGTCGGAGAGAGCCTAAAAGGCGAATAAAAAAGGAAAAAAACCTTGATTATCAATCCTACATTCGGCCCCATTTTCATTAAACACTATCTGCGCGCAACGTCAACCGGATCACTTTCAAAAATCTTTCTTCAAAATTTTTCAAATTTCGTTATTATAATCACTCGCGAAGTATATTTCTTTGACATTTTGCATGAATTTTCGTACATTTATTCAGCTCAGTTTTAAATTATTTGCCAAACTGTTGACAGACGCCCCTGTTCTTACTTACAATTCTATTAGAACGACGACGATCCTACGCGTCGCTCTCAAATTCTAATTCGTTCGACTCAACAACCCTGATCCTCAAGGAGCGCTCATGAACAAATTTAGCAAATTCGCGGTCCTCTTTCTCGTCGTCGTCGTTCTATGCCTTACCGGATGCGGCAAGAAGGCGAAAGTCACTGGAACGGTCAAATTTTCCGACGGAACTCCGTTGAACGTCGGAACCGTCAACTTCACCGACGGAACGAACCTCTTCCGCGGCGAAATCCAACCGGACGGAACCTTTGAAATGCGCACCTTCAAGCCCGGCGACGGCGTTTTGAAGGGAAGCTATAAAGTCTACCTCACCGAAACCCTTCAATTCGGCGCAACCGGAAAGCGCGTCCTCAAGGGCCCCAACGGCGAAGAGATTGAAATGGAGGTTATCGGCAACACGACCTCGACCATTGATCCGAAATACAGCGACCCTGAGCAGAGCGGCATGACGATCGACGTTAAGGGCAACATGACCTACGATATTACGATCGAATGAAACCGACTCGCATTTCAAGACGCGTTCTGCGCGCGGTCTTTCTCGTGAGTTTCGCGTCGACTCTCGTCGGATGTTGGCAACCGCGCCAGGTCAAAGTCTCGGGGCGCGTGACCTTCGCCGACGGGACGCCCTTGACGTACGGGCAAGTCTGTTTCTCCGACGGATATTACCTTGGGCGCGGGGATCTCGACGAGAACGGGGAATATGAGCTTCGAATCTTTCGGAAAAACGACGGGATTCCGCCGGGGGTCTACCAAGCGTATATCACTTGCGCGATTCGGCTAGAAGGGGACGATTCGAGAGCCTCGAGAGGCAATCCGGGACTCGCCAAGCTCGTGATGCTCATCGATCGTCAATATATGACGGAGCGCACGAGCGGTTGGGTCTGCGAAGTCGATAAGAAACACAAACGCTTTGACTTCACCGTCTATCCGCCGGGAAAAGTTCCGGAAGACGAAATCACGGAAGAAGCGCGTTTCCAATTCGACGAAGAGTACCGTCGCGAGAAGGTCGAAGAATATTGGCGAGAAAAAGGAGAAGAAGAACGCGAAGAGGCGGAGAAATCCGGACGACTTCCCGAGGAATTCGCGACGCCTCAGAATCGTAAAAAGCGCCATATCGCCCCTTCCCTGCTGTGACCTAATCCATCGTTTTTCTCTTTCCAAGAGCGTCTTTTGAAGGCGCTCTTTTTCTTTAGAGCCGTCGCGCGCCGCTGTCGTCTTTCTCTTCAATATTCGCGTAATCTTTCCGCTTCTTCGCGGCCAAGAATAATCAAATGATCAAACTAAAGCGCGATCGTATCGTCAACAATAAATTTTAGAAAACGCGATTGTAAAAAATTTTCAAAATTTTCGCGAATTAAAAAAGACTGAGATAGAATTATCGTACAAAAAACGCATTTCTTACACGATGACGCCATTTAATCTATCTCTTTTAATAACCATGATTTATAAAATATAAAAACACAAAATATTCGTGAATTTACGTATCTTTTAGAACTGAAAGACAACAAAGGGAATATCGTACAGAAATATCACAATCATATTTTTAAATCGCGAGTGTTGACGCCGAATTTCTTTTTAACTACAATTACCATGCTAATATTATTAACCAAGCAACTTTTGTTTTTTTTGCAATATTTAGAACCTCATTCCCATTAAAACGGAGCGGACGTCGCTGTGTGTGAACGACTTACGTTCCTTTTAAAATTAAGGAGTAGCAAAATGTCTCTAGCAAGAAAAAAGGGCTTCACCCTAGTCGAGCTGCTCGTTGTCATCGCCATTATCGGTATCCTTATTGGGCTGCTCCTACCCGCTGTTCAAGCGGCGCGCGAAGCCGCTCGTCGTATGCAGTGCACCAATAATCTCAAGCAAATGGGATTAGCGATCCACAACTTCCACGACGTCAACGGCGGACTCCCGCCAAGCGCTATCGGCTGGCACCGCATCACCTTCTGGGCGTTCCTCTATCCCTTCTCAGAACAGCAGAATCTCTGGGAAATCGTCGGACCGCGTCAGGGACACGACCCCGTAACGCTGGGACGTTTCTTCTGGAACACCGGCGGCGGCTGGGCCGGCGTCACCCTCAACGACGAACAGAAGAAGGGTTTCGCGTCCGTTCCGTATATGACATGTCCCTCTCGCCGATCTGGCGCCGCGCATAAGGAATGGGACGACGATAAAGGCGGGGCGGCCACGCCTGGACCTCAGACCGACTACGCCGTGATCATGGCGCATGAAAAGGGCGACTCCGGAGACGCGCACTATCACGTCCGCGCTTGCCGCACTTCTCCCTCCGATTGGTCGCGCGTCAACGCCGATCAGAAAGGCCCCTTCCGCGGCGCTCGCCTCAAAGTCGCCGACAACTTCCAAAGCGGCCTCAAATACTCCGATTCCCTCTCTCACTTCAGCGACGGAACGAGCAATCAGTTCCTCATCGGCGAAAAGCACATCCCGATCGGGAAGCTCGGACAATGCAGCTCCGCCGATCCGGGCAAAGAGAACTTCTCATGGTGCTACGACTGCTCGTACCTGAGCACGAACGAATCCTCCGACGAAGGCTCGATCTACAAGTGCCTCCAGACCGGTTGGTCCTATAATAGCGACGGTTCTCGCAACGCTCCGACGTCCCTCCTCGCCAACGGTATTCTCGGTCCTTATGACGGAACGGGCTGGGTCGCGGCGATCAACTCCACGATCGGCAGCTGGCATTCCGGCGGATCCAACATGCTCATGGGGGACGGCGCCGTTCGATTCTTCAGCGCCACCACCGCGCAGAAGGTTCTCGGTTGCTACGCCAACGTCAGCGACGGACTTACTCTCAACCAAAACTGAACCCCAACCAACCTTTCGTAAGCGGAAGGAGGAGGCCGACGCGACTAATCTTGCGTCGGCCTTCTTTTTGTCGTCGCGCAACCTTCCTGCGCCGACGCAGGCTCGACGATCTCGTTTCGCTTCTCGCGACGCGACTCTACGCGTTTCGCCTCAGTTAGACGTAATTTGGCCCACCGTCGCGCATTATCTCTGAAAGTCGACCCCGCGTCGCGTCCGCGTCTTAATCAACGGCGTCTCATAATATGCAAGGGGAAAAGAGAACCGACTTCTTGCGTCTTCGCTCTTTTTATTTATAATTATTCTGTAAAATGCGTAG
This sequence comes from Planctomycetaceae bacterium, assembly GCA_004556055.1. GTDB lineage: Bacteria > Planctomycetota > Planctomycetia > Pirellulales > Thermoguttaceae > RUG369. Next base: position 5,498 of record SFIW01000051.1, on the reverse strand, counting down.
CTAAACACTTTCTCACGCTTACGTAAGGCGTTTTCGAAAGAGTTTGGCAGTCGAGATTTTCGCGAATCCGACGTAAGAAGGCGGTCTTTCTAACGCATGAAAGAGATAACGCGCCTTCCTTCTCGGATTTGAATCCGCATTTTGAAAATAAAACGTCTCTTCTATTTTAGACAATTTGCGGCGACGATCGATCTATTGAACATTTCGATTCGAAGGACGCGAATCGTTCAAAAGCGGAAGAAGTTCAGGGGCAATCGGAACGAGCGCGGATAGAGTCGACCGACAAGGAGCGAGGAATGAATATCAACGTGAACGATCGCGCGACGACAAGAAATAAAAGAGGCCTCCGAAGAGGCCTTCTAATACACACGCTGTGTAACCGGTTGCCCGGCGATTTGAAACTCAATACGAGTTTTTTATTTGAACTAGTAGTGTAATTTCATTAGTCAGTTTAACACCAAAGAGAGGAGTGTCAACATGAAAAATTCCAAAAATTATTATCTCGGACTTGATATCGGAACAGATTCGATCGGCTACGCGGTCACGAACAAGGAATATGAACTTTTGAAATTCAAAGGGGAGCCGATGTGGGGCGCGACCCTCTTCGAATCCGCGCAAGACGCGAGCGAACGACGCCTTTTCCGCACCGGACGCCGCCGACTCGACCGTCGACAGGCGCGCGTCAATCTCCTGAACGAACTCTTCGCGAAGGAGATCTGCAAGATCGACCCGAAATTCTTCATTCGCCGCCGGGAAAGCGCGCTCTACCAGGAAGACGCGCGGTTCGGCGTCGCCATCTTCTCCGGACATGGGATCACGGATAAGGAATACTACAAGAAATATCCGACGATTCACCATCTGATCGTCGACCTCATGAATAGCGACGCGGCGCATGACGTTCGTCTCGTCTACCTCGCGTGCGCATGGCTCGTCGCGCATCGCGGCCACTTCCTACTCGACGTCGAGCCCGAGAAAGCGCAAGACGTTCTCGACTTCCAAAAAGCCTTCCAAGAGTTGGCGGAAACCCTCGAAAACAACGGTTACGCGAGCCCCTGGGTCGACGGACTCGAAGCCGAAACCTTGAAGGAAATCCTTCAAAAACGAAATCGGATGACGGAAAAAGAAAAGGAGATACTCAAAACGCTCAAACCCGACGCAAAAGGGGACGTCGACGAAAATGAACGCTCCTTCAAGGCGAAAATCTTCTCGCAACTCCTTGCGGGTAAGAAGATCAAGGCGGTCGATCTTTTCGAAAATCCCGAGTACAAGGAGCTCGATTCATTTAGCGTCGCTCAAGGAGACGACGAACTCGACCCGATCCTCTCCGCCCTCGGCGACGACGCGGAGATCGTTCTGAAAGTACGCGCCCTTACCGACTGCGCGCGCCTCGTCGCCGTCATGAAGGGCTCCGAGAGCATCTCCCAAGCGAAAACCAAGATCTACGATCGACACAAGGAAGATCTCCGCTATCTCAAAGGCTTTATAAAGAAATACCTTCCCGAAAAATACGACGATCTCTTCAAAAACGCCGTCAAAGGAAACGACAACTACGTCAGTTACAGCAAGAACGTCAAGGGCCTCAATAAAACGGACGTCGAGAAGGTCGCCTTTGTCAATCAAGAGGCTTTCAACGAAGCCCTTCGCAAGACGCTCAAAGCCGCGGAAGGAAACGTCGCCGAGGAGGATCTGCAAGCGTTTCTGAAGATGAAGGAACGTCTGGAAGCGAACGACTTCCTCCCGAAGCAGAAGACGGGGGAGAATCGTCTCATCCCCTACCAGCTCTACTACGTCGAACTCACGCGGCTCCTCGACCGCGCGGCGCAATATCTCCCCTTCCTCAACGAGGCGGACGCCGACGGAATCACGACGAAAGAGAAGATCGTCCAGACCTTTGCGTTCCGCATCCCCTACTTCGTCGGCCCCCTCAAGGAAGAGAAGGACAAATCTTCGAAAAACGCGTGGCTGGCGCGCAAAGCGAAGGGGCGCATCCTACCCTGGAACTTCGAAAAGATCGTCGACTTCGAGAAGAGCGAAGAGGCGTTTATTAACAGAATGGTGAATAACTGCACCTATCTGCCGGGGAAAGAAGTCTTGCCGAAAAACTCCCTCCTCTACAGCGAATACGAAGTTCTCAACGAGTTGAACAACCTCAAAATCAACGGGGAGTTGATTACGGTCGACCTCAAGGCGGAGCTTTACGAAAACCTCTTCAAGAAGTATCGACGCGTCTCCGTGCGGAAGATCCACGATTATCTGAAGGCGCGCGGTCGACTCCAAGAAGGCGACGTACTCTCGGGGATCGACGAGACGATCAAATCCTCCCTCAAATCATACCACGACTTTAAGAAACTCCTGGACTCGAAGACCCTCTCCGAAGCGGAAGTCGAGGATATTATCACACGCGCCGCGTATACGGAAGACAAGAGGCGAATGCGCAAGTGGCTCACGGAGAACTATCCGAAACTTACTCAAGAGGACGTCCGGTATATTTCGCGACTCGAACTCAAGGGATTCGGACGCCTTTCGCGCGAATTCCTCAACGGACGCGAGATCAGAGGGACTTTTAAAGGCGTCGACGACGACGAATACACGATCGTCGAGTGGATGCGCAAGATGAACCTGAATCTCATGCAGCTCCTTTCGGACAAATTCACCTTCCAAGAGAAGATCGACGAATACCGCAGGAAGTACTACGACGCCAATGGTCGAACGCTTGAAGAGGAGCTCGACGACGCGTACGTCTCCAACGCGGTGAAACGTCAGATTTACCGCGCCCTGGCGGTCGTCGACGACGTCAAAAAAGCGCTCAAGCGCGACCCTGACAAGATCTTCGTCGAGATGGCGCGAGGGGGAACCCCCGACCAGAAGGGTAAGAGGACGACGAGTCGACTCCAGCAACTGACCGAACTTTACGCCAAGATCAAGACGGAGGACACGCGCGCGCTCCGCGACGAACTCAAGGAAATGTTCAGCCGAAAGGAAGATTCGAAACTTCAGTCGAAGAGGCTCTATCTCTACTATTTGCAAGAGGGAAAATGCGCCTATACGGGGGAACCGATCGATCTTAAAAGCTTATCGAGCAAACGCTACGATATCGACCATATCTATCCGCAGCGCTTTGTGAAGGACGACAGCGTCCTGAACAATATGGTTCTCGTCAAGAGCGAAGAAAACGGACGCAAAAGCGACAAGTACCCGATCGCCCCGGAAATTCGCGCGAGGATGACGAATTTCTGGAAACATTTGCGCGCCGTCGGGCTCATGACGGAAGATAAGTATCGCCGTCTAACGCGCGGGGTTGAGTTGACAGACGAAGAAAGACTAGGCTTCATCAACCGTCAACTGGTGGAGACGCGTCAATCGACGAAGGTCGTCGCGGATCTGCTCAAAAAGCGGTTCCCGAACGCGGACGTCGTCTACGTCAAAGCGGGGCTCGTCTCGGAATTCCGTCAGGAGTTCGAACTTCCGAAGTCGCGTTTGCTCAACGACCTCCACCATGCGAAGGACGCGTATCTGAACGTCGTCGTCGGCAACGTCTACGACAGACGCTTCTCGAAGAGGTTCTTCGTTGTTAAGAACGACAAGAATTACAACGTCCAGGTGGGTAAGCTCTTCACGCGCGACCAATCTTACTTGAACGAGTGTTACTGGAATCATGAACGCGACCTCCCCCTCGTGAAGAAGACGATGGGCAAGAACGCCGTTCATCTGACGCAATTCACCCTATGCCGCAAAGGGGGACTCTTTGATCAATTGCCCCTCAAGAAAAAACCGGGACTTATTCCGTTAAAGAAAGGTCTCCCGACGGAAAAGTACGGCGGATACAACAAAGCGGCGGCGTCATTCTACGTTCTTGCCCGCTATACGGTTGGCAAAAAACGCGACGTGCTCTTCACCCCTATTGAACTTCTCGACTTCCGCAAGTATTTCGAAAGTTCCGAGAGCGCTAAGGAGTGCGTCGCCAAGTCGATTGCCGGTATTATTGGAAAAGACCCGCAGAACGTCGAGCTCATGCTGAATGGACGAATCTTGAAGATTCACACGATCCTTTCGCTTGGCGGCGCTTACATGACGCTTTCGGGAAAAGCTGGCAGAGGGAGGCTAATTATACTCTCCCCTCTCCTCTCCCTTTTACTTGGGGAAGACGAAAGCTATGTCAAGAAGCTTGAATCGTTCCTTAAGAAACGGGAAAGCAATAAGGAACTTCTCCCCAACGAAGAATACGACGGTATTTCTCAGGAGAAGAACCTGAAACTCTTCGATCGTCTCGTAAATAAGTTGAAGAGTTGGCCGTTCAACATGATTCCCAACAATCCGATCGAGCATTTAACGAAAGACTCCGCGCGAAGTATGTTCGAGTCCTCAGACGCGCTAGCCCAAATCGCGCTTTTGGAATCCTTAATCAAATACGCGGGAGGCAAGGTTAAGACCTGCGATCTTAGCGTCATAGGGGGCAAAGCAAATGTTGGCTCCATTACGCGAAGTAGCAACTTATCCAATTGGAAAAAAACAAATCAGGAAGTGCGCATTATCGACCAATCGTGCGCCGGGTTATTCGAATCGCAAACTGAAAACATCTTGGAGTGGTTATGAGCTGGAGAACAATCGTTATTTCGGAACGGAGCAAACTCGATTTCAAAATGAATTACATGGTGGTGCGAGACACGGAGACGACCCGATTTTTTATCGACGAAATCGCCGTCTTGGTCATCGAAAGTCAAAGCGTCTCGATGACGGCGTACCTTCTCGCGAAATTGACGGAGCGGAACGTGAAGATCATCTTCTGCGGGGACGACCATACCGCGCAGATGGAAGTCGTTCCCTTCCATGGGAATTACAACGCGTCGCAGAGGTTGCAGGAGCAAATCTCGTGGCTTCCTGAAACGAAAGAGGGGGTGTGGCGCGCGATCGTCGGGGCGAAGATTCGCAACCAGAGCGCGCTTCTGCGCGAAATCGGACGGACGAAGGAAGCGGATCAACTCCTCGGGTATATCGCCGAACTGAAAGGGGACGACGATTCGAATCGCGAAGGGCACGCCGCAAAGGTCTATTTCAACGCTCTCTTCGGCAAAAAGTTCACGCGCGACGCGAATATCCCGACGAACGCGGCGCTCGACTACGGCTACGCGATTCTTCGCGGCGCCTTCAGCCGCGAGATCGTCTCTAGCGGCTACGTCACGCAGCTGGGGATTCACCACCGCAGCGTCCTCAATTACAACAACTTCACGTACGATCTCATGGAGCCGATGCGTCCCTACGTCGACCGAATCGTGAAGGCTCTCCCCTCGCGCGATCTCGACGCCGACCTCAAAGAGACGATCGTCAAGTTGATGAATCTCAACGTTCATATCAACGACGCGGAGAACACCATGTTAAACACGATTCGCGTTTACGTGCGAAGCGTCTTCGACGCGCTCAATAACAACGATCCCCAATTAATCAAGTTCAACGGAAATGAGTAATCGATTTATGAGAACGATCGTTTTTTTTGACCTGCC
>SFIW01000089.1 GCA_004556055.1 Planctomycetaceae bacterium | reverse complement strand
GACGGAGCCGCAGTCGTCGAGATTGGTGAAGAGGCGTTCTTGGGACGTCATTCGCTCACGTCGGTCGCTATTCCCGATTCAGTCGAAGTCGTCGGCGAGGGAGCCTTCGCGTTTTGCGTCGGACTCCAAGAGCTTCATCTGGGAGCGGGGATTAAAAAGATCGAAAAAGACGCCTTCTACAACTGCGCTTCCCTCAAGCGCGTCGAGATTCCAGACTCCATCGAAGTCATCGGAGAGAAAGCCTTCTACGAATGCTCCGGGCTCGAAGAGCTTCATCTGGGAGCGACGATTAAAAAGATCGAAAATGGAGCTTTCAGAGATTGCGCTTCCCTCAAGCGCATCGAGATTCCAGACTCAGTCGAAGTCATCGGAAACTGGGCCTTCTATCAGTGTAAAAACCTCGAAGAGCTTCATCTGGGAGCGGGGATTAAAAAGATCGAAAATGGAGCTTTCAGAGATTGCGCTTCCCTCAAGCGCGTCTTCCTTCCCTCAAGCCTTAAAGAGCACGCGCACTACGCGTTCGACGAAAACGTCGAATTCGTCGTCGACTACCCCGCGAGCCTCGATACGTCTGAAGACGGGTTTCTTAAGTGGGAAATCACGGAAAAAGGCGTCCGCATAACCGGGTGCGACAAAACTTTCGAGGGCGCGATCGAGATTCCGAGCCTTATTAACGGAGTCCCCGTCGTCGAGATTGCCATGCTCGCTTTCGTGAGGAATCGACTGATCACCTCTGTCGAGATTCCAGACTCCGTCGAAATCGTCGGCGAGGACGCCTTCTACGCATGCCCCGAACTCGAAGAGCTTCATCTGGGAGCGGGGATTAAAAAGATCGAAAAAAAAGCCTTCTACAAGTGCGCTTCCCTCAAGCGCGTCGAGATTCCTGACTCCGTCGAAGTCATCGGATACAGCGCCTTCAAAGAATGCTCCGGACTCAAAGAGCTTCATCTGGGAGCGGGGATTAAAAAGATCGAATTCAGCGCTTTCAATGATTGCCATTCCCTTAAGCGCGTCGAGATTCCAGACTCAGTCGAAGTCATCGGAAACTGGGCCTTCTGCAGGTGTTCCAAACTCGAAGAGCTTCATCTGGGAGCGGGGATTAAAAGAATCGAAGAAGCCGCTTTCAAAGAGTGCGCTTCCCTCAAGCGCGTCGAGATTCCAGACTCAGTCAAAGTCATCGGAAAGAAAGCCTTCTGCGGGTGTTCCAAACTCGAAGAGCTTCATCTGGGAGCGGGGATTAAAAAGATCGAAAAAGGCGCTTTTGCTAACTGTTCTTCCCTCCGCGGGGTCGTCCTTCCCTCACCCCTTGAAGAGCGCTCGCCCGACGCGTTCAGCGATTACGAAGACGAAGACGATCTCTCTTAGCCTCGCGTTAAGACTTTTCCCTCCCCTCGCCGCTATGAATGACAAAAGCCCGTAGGTTCCATTGCCTGCGGGCTTGCGCTTTATTAGAAAACGGTTAAAAAGAGATTACCCTAATATCGCATTGAAAGGAGACCTAATCATGCAAGACGTATTGAAATATCTAAGGCGGGAAATCACAGAGAGAGGCGCGCGCATTACCGGGTGCGACGAAAAATTCGAGGGCGCCATGGAGATTCCGAGTCGTCTTGACGGAGCCGCAGTCGTCGAGATTGGTGAAGAGGCGTTCTCGAAAAAACCTTCGCTCACGTCCGTCGCTATTCCAGATTCAGTCGAAGTCGTCGGCGAGGCCGCCTTCGCTTTTTGCGACGGGCTCAAAGAATTGCGGTTAGGAAGAGGGGTCAAAAAGATCGAAATAGGCGCTTTCTGGGGATGTAGCTCGCTCAAGTCCGTCGTCATTCCAGGTTCTGTCGAAGTCGTCGGCTATGGCGCCTTCGCCGAGTGCGACGGGCTCAACGAATTGCGGTTAGGAAGAGGGATCAAAAAGATCGAAACAGGCGCTTTCAGGGAATGTAACTCGCTCAAGTCGGTCGTCATTCCAGGTTCTGTCGAAGTCGTCGGCAATGCAGCCTTCGGCGGGTGCAGCGGACTCCAAGAGTTACGGTTGGGAACGGGGATTAAGACAATCGAATTTGGAGCTTTCGCTAAGTGCGATTCGCTCAAGTTGGTCGCTATTCCAGATTCAGCAGCCTTCGCCGAGTGCGGCAGACTCCAAGAGCTTCATCTGGGAGCGGGGATTAAAAAGATCGAAACAGCCGCTTTTAGTCGGTGCCAATCGCTTAAGCGCGTCGCGGTTCCCGATTCAGTCGAAGACGTCGGCGAGTTGGCCTTCTTCGAATGCTCCGAACTCGAAGAACTTCAGTTGGGAGCGGGGATTAAAAGAATCGAGTTCGGAGCATTCGCTTCGTGTAGCTCGCTCAAGAACGTCGAAATTCCCAGTACGGTTGAATCCGTCGGCGGGGGCGCCTTCACAGGTTGCTCCAAACTTGAAGAACTTCATCTGGGAGCGGGGATTAAAAGAATCGAAGAAGGCGCTTTCAGGGATTGTTCTTCTCTCCGCAGAGTAGTCCTTCCCTCGCCCCTTGAAGCGTTCGCGCGCGACGCGTTCGTCGAAAGCGTCGTCCTCGTCGTCGACAACGAGAGGTAGGGAGACGTCTTTGTCGCGCGTCTTTAACCTCGCCGTTAAGACTTTTCCCTTCCCTCGCCGCTATGAATGACAAAAGCCCGCAGGTTCCATTACCTGCGGACATGCGCTTTATTAGAAAATGGTTAAAATGAGATTATCCTAATATTGCATTGAAAGGAGACCTAATCATGCAAGACGTATTGAAATATCTAAGGTGGGAAATCACGGAGAGGGGCGCGCGCATTATCGGGTGCGAC
>SFIW01000016.1 GCA_004556055.1 Planctomycetaceae bacterium | reverse complement strand
AAAGTCCATAGAGCCCACGGTTTAAAATACCACGGGGCGTCTTTAATCCGTTCGTCTACAAGCTCTTTCTCTTTTATAGCCTCTCTTACGGTAGCCCTAGTATCTGCTTTATAGATAATCTCGTATAGCTTGTCAGAGTCAACAAGGGTACCGTTGACGTCGATCATCTGCTTAGGGACATTTCCCGCCTCGTAAGATTCTACATAGTCTAGATAGGTATCTACCACAATAGCCCCGTAGCGGTCTATATAGCTTACCGTCTTCATCTCTTGCCTTTCCTTTCGTTTAGCTTGTCGTTACTTTTTTCGGTTCCTGATCTTTTCCATTTCGGCCTTGAAGACGTCGGTCACTTCCTTACCCGCTTTAGCGATTTCGTTATCTAAGATAGGCTTCGTCTCGCGTTTCGCCCTTCTTACAAAACGTTCTTGCACCGTCGGTTTGTATCCGTTTGGACGCCATCCGCCTTCATGAAAGCGGAAGTAGTAACCGGGGTCGCGTTTCGAAGAGCTTTCTTTCAAAATGCCGACCATCGACCAAATCTTCCCGTCTTTCATTCTCACTACTTTAGAAAGCTGCTTCGACAATAACCAAGAAGGGCGGTTAAGATTCTCGCGGGCCTTCTCCGCAGTCTTGACCGCCCAATCTTCCACAGCCTTCCGGTAGAGGGGCGCCGCTTTATTACGGCTCTCCTCCAACGCGACGACCATCCTCTCGAACGCCTCAATAAAGCCGTTTATCCTGATCTTCGACATTATTCGCCTCGATAACCAAACGCCTTTAAAATATCGTCCTCCGTGTTCTTCCCCCTCTTGCGATCCTTCGGATCCTCAAAGAGAACGAAGTCGCGCAATGGAGACGGCTCCCCCGCCTGAAACTGATTGATTCGCGCTATTAACGGTTATAGAAGACCGCTATATTATATCCTCCGCGCGTTAAAAAAAAAAGAGCCGACAAAAAGATCTTGCCGACTCCCTTCTCTAGGATAGCCATGAAAAAAATTGCGAATTCGCCTGAAGCCTGACCTTTAAATGTTCAGAAACGTCCCAATCAGGTCGACTTCCGCGTCGACTACGCCGCGCTCGACGCAATAAAGATACGCGATCTTTACGGGCTTCTCCTTTTTGCCTTGTTATCTTTCCTTTTTCGGAAAAACGACCACCTGGCGTCGTTTTTCCGAAAAAGGAAAAGAACACGGAGTAAGTTTTAAAGCGCTGCAAACGACTGCGTTTTCACGCTTTACGTTCAGTGGAGCTGACCGGGATCGAACCGGCGACCTTCGGCTTGCAAAGCCGACGCTCTCCCAGTTGAGCTACAGCCCCTCAGGTAGCGCCGCGCGACGTCTCCGACGCGCAACGCTACTCATTTTAGTATGAGAACGCGTCGCGTCAAGGGGCGCGTCCCGCTACGAGTTAAAAATTCGCGTTCATCTCCGCTTCCCGACGCTGCGCCTTCTCTTCCTCTATGCGCTTCTCCACTTCTTCGTAATACTGCGCTGGATCGTCGCCGCTGTCTTGGTATCGCGTCTGGATACTCTGAAGTTCGCAGAGATAGTCGCGACGTAAGTCGAGTGGACTCAAAATCTCCGCGTGCGCGCCAAAGCCAAGCAACCAGCGGAAGAACATCTTCCCCGTCTCCGTCCTCAACACCACGATCTTCGCGCCGCTCTTACACGTCGTCACCGATTGAATCGACCTCAAACGCTCTTCTTCCACAATTCGCGCCGCGTAGCCCGTGAAGCGAATCGTTACTTCTCGCACTCCCTCCCCCGTCACGAAGGGCATCACCGAATTCGACAGGTACTTCTCCACGTCAAAGGTCGCGCGCTTCGATTTGCGCGCTTCCAAAAGCTCCGCGCCCGAAAGTCGGTCGACCTTCCACACCTTCACCTTCTTGTCGCGTCGGCAATACCCGATCAGATAAATAGCGTTCCCCCAGTAAATGAAATTGTACGGATCGATCTCGTACGTCTTCGATCGCTGAGAATTCAACGATCGATACTTGATCTGCAACGCGCGACCCTTAATCATCGCTTCCAACGTCTTGTCGATGAGCGTGCGCATCTCTTTCGAGTAATGCAACTCCGTCGGGTCAAAGCGATAAAAGAAAGGCGCCACCCGCTCCGCGTACTTGACCGTCTCGTCCGTCATAATGTCCTTGATCTTCTCGCGGCTCTTCTGCAAATCCTCCCAGATCTTCGTGCCGCGTAACGGCGACGTCAGCGTTTGCGCAACATATATCGCCAACAACTCGTCCCGATTCAGACTCAACCCAAACGTTATATTCGATCCCTCGATGTAATATCGCTTGCGTCCGTGCGCCTCGTTCTTCGTCTTGATCGCAGAACCCCCAAAGACGTACGAAATCGACTTCAAATCGCGCTTGATCGTCTTCGTGCTTACGTTGAATTTTTCCGCCAACTCATCAAGCGTCCAGCCGAAGGATCTCAACTTTTCTTCCCTGAAAGCGCGGTCTTTACGTTCTTCGCCTGACTTCGCCAAAACGCGAATCATATCCCATTGACGCTTCAAAACGAACTTGAGCCGACGATCCGTTTCGCTCATATCCTCGTTCTCGGCGTCCTTCGTCCTCATTTCCTTCGACGTCATCGTCGAAATCGCGTCCTCCGCGTACGCCGATCTCAAATTCCTCGTCGACTCGGTTTCTACTTCGCGTTCATCTATTCCAGACTGCGTCGCTTTGTCTATAACCGCCATTTCAAAGACCCCTTCATCGAAATTAGTGAGCTTTTACCAAACGATCCTCATTATATCGAAAAGAACTAAAAAGCCAATACCTTTCACGCGTTACCATATGTAGCGCCCTTAAAATCTGAGACAAACGACGCTTTCAAAAGGACTCTTTTTGTCCTTTCTAAAAATTAAATAGACGCCCTTCATTTCTCGACTTATAAACGACTTATATATAAAACAAAAGACGCGATTTCTCTCCAAACCGCGCCTTATTTTTCTTCAATATTTTGCGTATTTTTTCTATTTCTTCTCTTACTCGCGCCACAAATCCGCGATCCACGGGGTCTTCTTCACCGCGCGAAGCCGCGTCTTATTATGCCAGCCCTCCAAGACGCAGTCTGGATTCGGATTCCCATGGAACACGATCACTTTCACCCCGGCGCGCCGTCGCGGCTCCTGGATATAACCTAGCGGAAACGGGCGCATAAAGCTTCTTTTAAAGCTCAAGCACCAGTCCGGAGCCCAATACTTCAGAGGTTCCTCCTTCCGGATCGCCCAGCTCAAATACGCCTGCTCGTTACGGTGCGCCGCGTAGACCGACTCCCGATTCTTCAAAAAATAATCCAAAACGTCAGGACGCGACCCGATCTCAAAACGAAATACCGACGAATTGCCGATCCCCGTTCCCTTCAAATTCCAATCTTCAATAATCCGAAAACCCCCGGGATCGTCCTCAAAAAACGGATCGAGCTTATCCGCGATCACGACGTCTAAATCCAAGAAAAGGGCCGTCCCTTCAAGATCTTCCAATCGTTCCTGGAAAAGCGTTAGTTTTCTCCACCCTCGCTCCGGCCTACCGTCGAGCCCCGTCATCTCAGGAAGAGGACGCGTCTCGATCCCCTCCGACAGCCCCGTCGAATCCTCCGTAAAACAGACAAAACGATACGGCCCCGCCAAATTCCTCTTCACGCTCGCCGCTAGAATATTGACGTATCGCGCCGAGAACTTCGTTCCCCATTTCATGCAGATTACGTTCCTCATCGTCGCGTCTCCTTTCCCTTTCAAGTCTTTAATTCCCGCGCGTTCTTCTTGTCGTCCCTAGTCGCGACGGAATCGCGTTCGTCGCTCCTCGTTCCGTTCCAGTTAAGAAACGCCGGCGTCAGAACAAGCGCGACGACCGTATTAAGAAAACCGATCATAACGCCCGTGCGCGCCAACGCTTGCCACCCCTTCTCCGGAGCGACAAGCCAACATAAAAAGACGCACGAGATCGCCAGCCCCGCGCACGTCGTCCCCAAAACGTATTCTCTCGAAAAGAGTCGCGCCGTCGGATCGCGTTCCAGTTCCCGCGCAAGCCCCTCTCCCGAAACGAAACCGAGCGCAAGCGCCGTCGGGAAAACGAGCCAGTTCACAGGGTTCACTCCCATATGAAAGAACCCCGCGATTCCTGCGGTTCCAACGAACATGAGCGCCGGAGAAAGAAGGATTGCCAGAGTCTGTTTCGCCGCGCGATAACGGACCCACCCCCACGCTCCGAAGATCGCGAAAAGCGCGCCGACGCAAACGTTGCCCATCTTCGCCAACTCCGTCCACGACTCCAGCGCAAGAACCGCGGGCCCCGTCGCCTCCGAGTCGACCGCGCGAATATTGGCGACGAACGCCCTCAACGCGCCCGGCGTCGAAAGTCGCGCAAGGGAATACGTCCACACGATCAGGCGTCCCGAATCCTCCGCGACGTAACGACGTTTCAACGTCGGCGAAAGATCGGCGATCGTCGGCGCTCGCGGCGTCGTTTGTTCTTTGAGAAGATACAGGCGCTCGAGCGTCCCCACGGCGATAAGTCGCGCCAAGGCGTCGAGGCGCGTCTCGAGATCGGAGTCGGAGAGCGCGTCGATCTGCTTGCGCGCTACGTCGAGAATATCGAGCGTCCCCTTCCCCTCTTTCGTCGACCCCGACGTCTTTTTCACACTCTGCGAAATCGCGTCGAGAGACGCCAAGAACGTCTTCCGATCAGGAATCGGAATCGCGCCGATCTCCGGCTCAAGCCCCGCGAGCGCGTCCGAAAGTCGCTCCACCGCGACGATCTGATCGGGCCCGACGTCAGGAATCCGCGACGCGACGTCGTCGACGACAAGCGTCTCCACTTCCGAAAACTTTTCTCGAAGCTTTCGCGCCTCCTCCGCGTCCTCCGCAAAAACGCACGCGTTCAACGGCGCGCTCTCTAGGAGCCGCGACGACGCGTCGGAGCCCCAAAAGACCTGCGACGTCGGCGCGTAAAACGCATAACGCGTAGGATCCGTCTCGACCTTCGACGCCCCGTAACCCAGCGCGATCATCCCAACCGTCGCCAAAATACTGCAAACGCGCAGGAAACTACCCGCAGACTCCAAGGTTATCGTCGCGCTTTTATTGCCCGGACTCGACTTGAAGGGATTCGCGCCGTCGATCAATCTCAGCGCGGCGGGAAGCGCCGTCGCGACGACGAGCGCCGCCAAGAACGCGCCGCCCCCCAAGACGACGAAAAACGCGCGTTTCGAAGGCTCGATAAAGGCCGCCGGGACGCACAGGAGAAGAATCGACGTTCCCAAGGACAAGATCGTGACGCCGACGTTGGAGCCCATGCGCACAAGGGATTCGCTTGCCGACCGGATCTCGCGCCGCGTCGACGTATATTTTCCCAGGTAACTTGAGACAAAAAGAATCGCCGCGCAGATTAGAAGCGCCCACTGCGGCGCGTCGTCGGGAGAAAAGGAACCGACGGCAAAGGTCTGTAGTCCGAGGGTCAAGGCGGCGCAGAGCAAGATCGCGCCCACGGCGAGCGTCGCGTAGATCGCGCGCCCAAAGAAGGCCCAAAAAACGACGAAAACACCCGCAACCGCCAGCGGCAGCGCCGTCTTACCCGCGCGGAGGAACGCGTCGCGCTCTCGCGCCGCAAAGAAAGGAAGTCCCGTCGCTTCGACGTCGATTCCAGGATTGTTTTCTTCCAGGCGCTCCACGATGCGCGCGACTTCGTCGAGCGCGTAACGTTGATCGCGCGACGAAAGGCCTTGTTTCATCGCGAAGGTTACGTATCCTCCTTCGAACCCGTCGCGCGAATAGATCGCGTACCGCTCTTCTTGGAGCGATTTCGGAACGTTCGCTTCGACGCCGGGCGCAACGGGGGAGCGCATCTGCGCGGGCGAACGCGTCTCGGGTGAAGTAGCGTCGACGACGGCGCGAGCGAAGGTTAAGAGCGCGTCGAGATTCTTCGGCGAGGAAGTTTCGGAAGTTTCGGAAGTTTCGGAAGCGACGAACGGATCGGGAGAATCCGGCGTCGCAAGAAGTTCGCTCTGATCCGCGAGTTTTAGCGCGTACGCGTCGGGGGCGAACTCCTCCCATTCGCCTCTCTGGATTCGGAGGGCGACAGCGGCCAATTCTTCCGCCTCCTTCATCTCCCGCGCGTCATAGAAGAAAGCGCGATTCTCCTTGAAGGATTCGGAATCGAGAGAGCGATAAACGATTTCAAAGAGCTCTGGGCGCGCGTGGAGTTCGTTCCATACAAAGTCGAGCGCGTTTCGAATCTGTTTCGGGGAGACGTTTTTAGCGTTCCCTTCGACGACGAGTTGACATTCTGCGCGGTCTGCGACTTCGCGCCGGTAGAGGTCGTCGAGAGTGAAGAGAGTCGTCCCTTCCCTTGAAGGATAGCGCAACGCGGCAGGCGCGTTCTCCAAATAGCAGAATGAAAAGAATAGCGAGACGACGGCGAAGAACGCGGCGACGGCCAGGGTCGTCGCCGGAGCTCTTACCACGACGCGAGCGAGCGCGCTCGACGGACGCGATAGAATCGGCGACGCTTTAGGTTTAGGCGCAAAAGGATCCCTCTGACGAGAGGTCGACTCTTCCTTGAGGCTTTGGCTCATCTCGTTCCCCTTTCGACTCGGGCGTTTTCGTACGAATCTCGACGTTTATCCCAATTTTTAAAGTGTTCGACGTATTTCTTGTTATATCCCTCGATATTTTCGTCGAGGAGCCTCTTCATCGGGGCCTTCTTCTGCGCTTTATACGCCTCTTCGGTCGATATTCCCGCCTGGCGTTCTTTGCGCAACGTCGCCAAATATCGGACAAGGAGATAGTGCGTGTCTCGGGAATAGTGGATTAAAAAGTGAACCCAAGACCATGATTCGCGATATTCTCTCGCGCGCATCTCGTCGACGCGCGTCAGCTTCTCGAGACGCGCTAAGGACGGAGGAGAGCTGAAGAAACCCGATATATTTTCTTCCGCGATTTTCAGGTAGGGATTGCGGAACCCGCGTTCTCCGGGGGGCGTCTCGAAATATTTCGCGAGCCCTTCGTCGAGCCATATAGGAACGTGACGGAGCGTTGAATTGAGGTACGCGTGCGTCATCTCGTGGCGGATGTTGACGATCATCTTATCGTCTTTCTGAACCATGAGGACGCCGGGATTCTCCCCTTGTCGCACGTATAGGGCGGGCCGATCTTGCGGCGCGCCGGGAAAGACGGTTTTGATGAAGTCGCGGTACGACGTTTCGTCTTTGAAGAGGCACAGGACGATCTTTTCGCGCGCCTCGGGTATTCCCAGGTAGTTGACGAGATCGATTTGGAGCTGAACAATCTCCGCTTGTAGTCCTTGGACGGAATCGAATGGGAAGTTCGATTCGCAGACAACGCGGCCAAGGGTCATGGAATACGGTAGAAGCGCGGCGAAGGTCGGGGAGAGATCGATTTCGTTCGACTCGGACGTCTGCGTCGAAGCCGACGTCGCGGGGTTATAGGCGGAGCCTGCGCGAGTAGTCTCTGTCGAAGCGGAATTGTCTGCGGAGTATCGCGTCTCTCTTCGCTCGTCTGCGATCGGACGCGTTTCGTCGCGCTTTACATGAGCCGCCTCGATCTCTTTCAGCTCTTCGTCGGAGACCTTCTTGCCTGGTTTGCTCAGGAACGCGGGGGTTGGAATCGCGGGTAAAGACGGCTTCGGAAGCGGAATGTTAAAGTCGATAGCGCCGACGGACGCCGCGCATAGCGTAACGGTCAAAATGACGACGCGCTGGATCAACGATTGTAGAAACGACATACCTCTCCCTCTTTGCCTGCGACTGAATCGCGCCCATCCTAAGGCGCCGCCTTAATTTTAAGAAAAAAGCGGAATAAAAACAAGCGAAAAAACGGGCGGAGAAAAAACGCTCCGCCCGTCGTAAGGGAAAGTTTAATTCGCGAGAAGCGCGTCTCTTGGCGTCATTTTTGAGGCGCTTCGGCGTAGAATTCGTCGATCGCTTGGAAGGCGCAGTCGGGTCGGTCGGTTCCGAATCCCATCGCGCCGAGATTGAGGAGTTCTTTGTGGAACGCGATATCGGTCGCGAGTTCGGGGCACGTCTTGGTGCGCCATGGCATCGTCTGGAATTCGATCCCGCGTTCACGACATTCGTCGGCGCAAGCGCGAATACACGCGGCGCTCGGTTTGAGCGCGCCGTCGGAGTCCTTCGTCACATGAATCTGCAAACGTTTAATTCCGGCGAAATCGTTCTTGCGCAGCGCTTCAAAACGCTTCTCGACGTCCGCGTCGGTATAGGAGCCGAGCCCCATCCAGAGCGCCGTGTCGTAAAATTCGACGTTGATCTTCGCCCAGCGCTGGAGATCCGCTTCGGAGCCGGACGTGAGAATCACCTGTTCGCGAACGTCGGCGACCGCTTCCGAAAGCTTCTGGAAATCGACGTTCTTCACGTCGATGACGACCTTGCGCTTCGAATCCGCCTTGAGGGCGTCGACGATTTCTTCGATCGAGAGGACGCGTTCGCCTCGGTGTTCTTCGCCGCGGAAGACCCCGATATCGAGCCTCCTCACCTCGTCGTACGTCATCTTCTCGACGCTCGACTTGCGAATCTCCTCCGATTCGTTGGGACACACGCGTTGGAAGTTGGCGTCGTGGAACATCATGATGCGCCCGTCCTTCGTCGTGCGAACGTCGACTTCAGGAACGCCTCCCATCTTCCACGTCAGTTCAAGGGAAGACAGACAGTTTTCCGGAGCGAGATCCCCCGCGCCTCGGTGCGCGACAACGGTGATCGTATCGCGCGGCTTGCTTCGAATCGTCTGCGGCGCGTCCCCGTCGGCGGCAAAAACGAAAGCGGAAGCGGTCGCGAAAAGCGCCGCTAACGCCGTCGTCGCATGTCGGAAGAAATGTGTCATGAGGTTGTTCTCCTTGAGGCTCTCAATATTAAATCAAAAAAGGGGCCGGACGCAGTCTCGCGTCGGTTCCATATGAAAACGTTAGGTTACTGAGCGATATCTCCCATGTCGCCGTCCCCTTCCGGGTAGTCGCCGCCAAGGGTGTTGAATCCCCCTCGCCCCCAATAGTGACGTCGCAAGGCGTCGAGGGAACTGAAAACGCGACTCGGCTCGGGCATATTTTCCATCACGACTTTGCCGTCGGTCAAGTCTTTGGTGAAGAGGGTGATCGTTCCGACTCCCCCTTTGAAGTATTTCTGGAAGAAAGACTGCGAGCTTTGAATATCTTTGATAGCGCCGATGTGCATCGAGTCGGTCTTCTTATTGAAGATACCGCGCGTCGTTAAAAATGTCGAAGCGCGAATATTGTCAGGATCGACCTTTATCTCGTAATGAACGCCATAGACGGCGCAAATCCACGCCCACGCGCGCCAAATCCAGAGCGCGAGAGGCGCAAGCATGCAGATAATCCATATCCAAAGGATTTTGGACCACGTTTGGGAGAGGGATGCGGAATGGGTCGCGGCGGGAGTCGTCTCAGAGGCGACGGGCTCCGGAGCGATCTCTACGGGGTCCGGGACAATCTCAACGGGGTTCTCGTCGACGACAGGTTCCGCCTCGACGACCGGTTTCGCCTCGACGATAGGTTCCGCCTGCGCGACGTCGTCGGCGGCGTCTTCGGCAATCTCAAGCGCGTCGATCGACGAGTCTTGCGCGTAGGCGCGTTGCAGCTCAAAAATCAGCGGAACGCAAGTCGTCTCGACGGACGCCGACTCGGAACTCGCCGCAGACTTCGCCTTTTTCAGTTCGTTGCAACTCAACTTCATCGCCAGCGCCATGAACGCGATCGTGACGAGCGCGAGAAGAAAAAATTCGGGATAGAACGCTTTGAAAGACGGCCTTCCTTGACGCCATTCGCCAGTGGGCTCGGTTTTATTCTGATTAGCAGCCATGAGACACTCCTTTTAAAACCAGGAAAATCGCGCGGATTCGTCATACGCTCCACGCGCCGGACATTATATAGTATGCGACGAAAAAAAACAACACGCAAAGAGGGGGGCGTGTTTCTCCAAAATAATCGCAGGAGAAGTCGCGCCGAGTTTCGCGGCGGCGTTAGCCTCGGAACGTGGGAATCGTCAAAACGCTTTTTTTCCCTACAGGGGCCATGTGTCCCCGTTGTTTCTTGAGTCATCCTAGTTTATACTTGCCAATATTATTCCGGAGTATGCGCCCAACGCCGCTCCCGACCTATTATAAGCGATAAGTTATTATCCGTCCGAAATTTATGAACGAGGCGTCGAAATGAGAGAACACCCCCTGTCGCGCATCCTTCTTGCGACATTCCTTCTTATGATCTGCGCGCCGCTGGCGGCGGCGCCGGGAGACGACCTCCTCGCGGAGGGACAAAACGCGTATTCCTCAGGGAATTACGACCTCGCGGTCACGAAACTCGAAAGCTTCGTCCAGCAATATTCCGCGTCGAGCGACCGCAACAAAGGAGAGCTCTATCTCGGGTGCGCGTACCTAGCGCGCAACGCGCAAGCGAGCGATACCGCGACGGCGCGAACTCACTTCAATTACATCCTAACGCAAGGGTCTAACGTTAAAGAATATCGCGACGCGTTCTTCCACAACGCGCGTTCTTACTTCAACGAAGAAGACTACTCTTCGGCGCGAACTCAGCTCACGCAATTCCTCTCGCAATATCCGACGGACAATTTCAACCAGTACGTCTACTATTACTTGGGCGTTTGCGAATCGAAAGTCGGGACATTCGATCAAGCGCTCGCGTATTACGCGCGTTGCGAAAAGGAGTTTCCGAACTCCCCCCTCGTCGGGTATTGTCGACTCGAATCGGCGATTATCCAGGGGCGCAAAGGGGATTATCAAGCGGCGGATAAGGCGCTCTTGAAGATTGTCGAAGACTCGAACTCGACGCCCGAACTCGTCGGACAGGCGACGATTCAACGCGCTCTTTTCCTCCTTTTGCAAAATCGTCCTCAGGACGCGATCCCGCTCCTTGACGCGTTCTTCCAGAAATATCGCAACGACGCGACCCTCGTCGTCACGCTCCAAGACGCGCTCCTCTACGAAGCGTACGCGTACTTCGCGCAGCGCGATTTTCAGCGCGCGCTCAATATCGTCGACGAGATCGAGCGTCTCGACTCAACCCTTCCCCCCGAGTCCGCGAGCCTCAAGCTCAAACTCTACCTCTGCATGAAGAACGTCGACGCCGCGGAGTCCCTCCTCGCGAACCTCGCCGCGTCGACGTACGGAAAAGAAAACGCCGACGAAATAACGTCGTATCGCGCGATGGTGAGCGTCGCGAAAAAGGACTATAATTCCGCGATTCAATCCCTCTTCCAGATGTTGCAACCCGTCGCGGTCGGCGCGTCGTCCACGGAACTCGAGTTCCGTTATTACGAACAGAATCGCCCGAATCCGCTCAGCGCGCTCGGGTTTGTCGAGTCTGCGGGCCTTCTTGCGATCGCTTATGCGGCGCGCTACGGCGCAAATAAGGCCGAGTCGGACAACGTCGCTCAAGAGGCGCTCTATCAGGCGCTCGTCAAATACACCCAGAATTTGAACGATCCCGCGATCTCGATGGCGCTCAAGGGAATCGACGGCGCGCGTCAAAAAGTCGCGTCGAATCCCAGCGTCTCGCAAGACGCGCCCCTCGTCGTCTTTACCCCCAACGGCTTTGTCGACACGCGTCCTGTCGGCGGAGACGGGATCGTTCCGTCGACTGGTTCGTCAGGTTCCAACTTCGTCTCCTACGTCCCCTCCAATTCGCAGGGAACGACGGCGCCCGGCAAGCCCGGTCAAGGTCAGCCGAACCAGCCGAATAAGGGTTCCCAGAATCAGAATCAGAATCAGAATCAGAATCAGAATCAGAATCAGAATCAAAATCAAAATCAAAATCAAAATCAAACGAATTCGGGAACGGCAAGCCAGAATCAGTCAAATCCTGGAACGCAACCCCCGAATCAAACCCAGACGGTTCCGAGCGCGGAAGGCGAATCGATTGCGCCGACGCCTCTTACGGCGACGGAGGCGCGCGATTATCTCCAACGCGCGACCGACTACTACACGAACCTTGATTTTACCCGCGCGAACGAACTCCTTCTCGAAGCGATGACGAAATCGGAGACCTTCTGGCAGGATTGTCCCGCAGAGGCGACGCGCATCGCGCTTTTACGCGCCATTTCGCTCCTCGAACTTGGCAAGCGTTCCGAAGCGCAAATGACGTGCGAAGACATACTTTCGTACGCGCCGACGACGCAAGAGGCGGCTGTCGCGGCGTATTATCTCGGAATGTTGGCCGATTCGATCGGGCGCCGCGACGACGCGGTGAAGTATCTCAGCCTCGCCACGCGCGGACGCAACGACTTCCCCTACGCGGACGTCGCCCTCTATTATCTGGGTACGAACGAATACGAACGCGGCAATATCGACGTCGCGGCGCAGAATTTCGCGCGCGTATACCGCGACTATCCTCAGAGTCCGTACTGGAGTCACTGCGTCTGGCGCCTTGCGAAGGTCCAGGCCGATCGCGGCGACGACGTCGCCGCAGAAACGCTCGTAAACGAAGCGCTGCGGCGCGGCGCGGACTCGTCGATCATCGACTATCTACTCTTCCTCAAGGGAGAGATCGCGCTACGAACCGCCGACTACGAGAAGGCGGAGATCGCCTTCGACATGCTCGTCGACCAATACCCCTCCAGCGTCTGGTATTCGAGCGCGCGCAATCGTCTAGCCGCCATTCCGTCGCTCCCGTCCCCCTCCGCGCCTTCCTCCCAGAAAAAAGCGACTCCCGCCAAAGAGGCGCTTCCGCCCGCGACGACGACTCAAGCCTCTCAACCGTCGGAAAATACGACCTTGCATAAGCCTCAAGCTCCGGCGTCGTCCAATTCCCCGCGACCTCTTGCCCCTAGCGGCGCGGAATCGCGTCCTTTGCCCTCCAAGAGCGCGGAAACCTCCGTCAGGTTGCCTTCCGCCACAGATCTGCGCGAACGCGCCGAGAACTCGATTCCTCAAGAATTGCGGCAGTCCCGTTCCTCGCGAAATCCATAATCGCTCCTCTTCTTCAAGCTCCGCAATTCTCCGCGTCTCCAAACGCGCGTAAAAAAACCCCGACGGAAAAATCCTCCGCCGGGGCTCTTTCATTTCACGACGTCGACGCCGCGATCATTCGCGCGATTCGCTGAAGTGAGGCGAAACGTTCTCACCAGCCCCGCGCCAGTCGTCCAGGAGTCCCACTCCCTTGAGGGAAATCCCCGTTACGCTCGTCAACCACGCGCGAAGCGCCGTCGAATTCGTCATGAAGACGTCCGCGTACGGCTCCTCCGTCGTCACGCCGAACTTCGCAAGATCCGGCGTCTCTTGCGTCGTCGTGTTCCCGACGAAAACGTTCAGGTCGCTTCCCTTATTATTGAAGCGCGGGCAGTTGATCGCTTTGTTGTCGATCACGTAGTTGCGATTCTCGTGTTCGAAGAGCTCGTCGAAGAAAGGATACGTCTCTTCAAACTGCGCGTTTCCTATATGTTTCGGGAAGCGCGTCTTCGCAAATTCCGTATAACGTCCCGCGCCCCACGGCGAGAAACTAAGACCCTGCGCGCAGTCGACAAACGCGTTGTTCTTCACAAGGTTGTCCTTCCCCCCGTGGATCTGAATCCCGCCGAAAATACCCCCCGCGGAACGATAGAAGACGTTCTCCTTCATGACGACGCCCGAGATCGAGTCGTCAAGACGAATTCCCGCCTGTCCGCAGAGCGCGAACGCGGAACCGATGTGTCGCCACAAGTTCTTTTCGATAACGATTCCGCGGAAGGAAGGATCGCAGTAGATATCGACTCCCGACTGATCGCTGTACTCATAGACGACGGAATGAACTTCGTTGCGGGCAATGTAGATATCGTTGCCGTCGGTGCGCATCCCGTGATGCGGCGAATCGCAGAAGAGGTTTTGGGTAATCGCGCATCCGCATCCTCTAAAGAGCACGGCGGGAGCGTAGACGCGATCGATTCTTCCAAAGTCGCTCACGTAGCAGTTGTGAACAAGATGACGACACTGAGTCAACGAGTCGCAGTCTCCGCCGGTAATGCGCACGCCGCACGCGCCGAGGGATCGCAAGCGGGATTTGACGACCCCGCAGAACTTGCCGTCGAGAATCACGACCCCGTTTCCTCCCATCTCTTCGATCGTCGAATCGGAGAGGTAGCAACATTCGCAATCCTTCATCATGAGCGCGGTCTCTCGGCCTCCCTTGAAAGTCAAGTTCGTTAAGAGCGCGTTGGACACGTTTTCGAGTTCGACGAAACGCCCTTCGAAGACGTCGTATTGAGGAGAGGTCGCGTTGAGAGCCGCCGCGTCGGCGAAGGCGTCGGGAAGATAGTAATAGAGGAATCCAGCGGCGCGATCGACGTAATATTCGCCGGGCGCGTCGAGTTCTTCAAGGACGTTGACGAAATAGTAGTCGAAACGTCCGGAGCCGTTTTCGTAGTCGAAGGTCAACGTCTTCTTTTCGCGATCGATCGCGACGACGCGTCGGAGATTCGCGGCCCATTCCCATTGGTAGAGGCCGAACGCCCAGATATCGTCGTTCTTGCCGTCGAGCCGCCATCCGTCGAGTCGATCGCCGTCGTAACGGAAGGTCGACGTTTTTTCGGCGGCGGAAGAGGGATCGTCGACTTTCTCGCCAAAGGGGATCCCCTTCTCTCCCTCGTTTGGCCAGCGCGCCAAGGTTTGCGCTTTTCCTTCGACGGTGAAGGTCGGAATCGGGTTGAGTCTGACTTCGGGATGATACCCGCGTATCGCCAAGGAACCAAGATCGTCGACGCCAGCGGCTTTGAGATCAGCGGCGACGACGCGACCGCGCGCGCTCTCGGGAACGCGACTCATCGCGTCGGCGACGTCGGAACGATTCGTCGCGGCGTCGGCCAGGGACGTAAAGTTCGCGACTTTCACCGCGCCGGTAAGAACCGTCTTCCCTTCCTTAGAGCCTTGAACGACGACGTTCGACGCGCCTTTGAGGGTCGCGGGGGCCGTCATATAGTATTCGCCCTGCGCAAGTCGAACGACGGTGCGCAGGGGTTTCGCCGTCGGATCCTGTAACGCGACGAAATCTTCGACGTTCTTGAAGGCGCGCGCCAGAGTCGCGTACGGGGCCTTTGGCGATCCTTTGCCAGTTTCGTCGTTTCCGTCGGGAGCGACGTAGAGGACGCGATCGAATTTATCGGAACGCGGCGCGGTCTGGAGCGAATAATACATGCCCAGGGCGTCGCGTTCGACGAGCTTCACGCGTTCGGCGCTCGCTTCGAGTTTCATGATTTTATGGAAAACGTCGGACTCTTTCGGGGAATGTTGGGCCAATTTGCTCATGAGCTGAGTCGCGCGCGCGGAATCTTCGAGGAAGATCGCGCGTACTTTCTCGCCGTCGGCGCGGAATTGTCGCTTCTGGGTCGCGCTGAAACTCGTGGACGAAAGGAGCTTGCGCGTTTCGACGGCGTTGGAGTCGGCGATTTCCTTCACGCGTTCGAGCCAGTCGGCGATCTCTCCGCATCGTGAGATGGACGCGACGGTCGGTTCGTCTTGCGGCGCGGGGGAATCGAGAAACTTCTGCGCGGCGTCGAAGACGAGGTTCGTCAAACGGGTATAGGGATCGATTTTGAGCGAACGATCGACGGTGAATCCGCGGTCGATCAGCGAGGCGACGAGGGCGCGCTCGAGGGACTCGGCGAGTTCGTCTGGTAGTGAGGACGGATCGATCTCGCAAAGCTTCGCGGGGTCGACGACGGTCGCCGCGGCTTTGGAGGATCCCTCGAGGAGGCGTTCGACTTGGAGGACTTCGAGTTCTTGTTGCGGTCGCGTCGCCTCCAGAGCGAGTATTTCGGAAGGGGTCAACGGTCGATCCCAAAGGGAGACGTCGCCGACGTCGAGTCGAATCGATCCGACGCCGGATCCTCCAAACCCCACGTTGAGGGGATGTTCTTTCGAGTCGAAGACGCCTTTGTAGACGCTCTTAGCGGCGAGGACGCCGTCGACGTATAGGGCGCAATCTCCGGTCGTCGCGTCGTACGTCGCGGCAAGGGTGCGCTTAATGTTGCGCAAATAGGATTTTTGCGAAGGGAGCGAAAGCTTAACGTCTTGGGAGCCGAATTGCAGGAAGTAACGACCGTCGTTCCAGGAGTATATCAGGCGCGCGCCTTCGTCCCAGCCGTTGCCGACGTTCCATAGCATGCCGTTGGTTCCGTCGTTCCCCTTTTCGGAGCCCGGCTCGATGATTTTGGCGTCCATAACAATAGTGAAAGACGCCTTAGCGGGAAACGGCTCGGAGTCTTTGACGGAATCGTCGACGAGTTGTCGGTCGACGTTCAAAACTTTAGCAGGGGCAATATCTTGAGCGCGCAATACGTCTCCTCGCGCAAGGATCGTCAAGGCGACGCATAAAAGCGCCGTAAGGAGCATTTTAGGGAAAATGCGTCTCATCTTTGTCGCTCCAAAAATGGAAGGATGAAATTTTAAACCAAAATTGTAACAATGCGTTTTATTATATCGTTGAGGAGGTTAGGCTACAAGGAACGCGCAAGATCGAGAGGCGAACGCGCGGGGAAGAAAATTTGAGAAAAGAGGGAAATTACTGAAAATGTTCTAATAGAGGACTTGCGGGTAATAAAAGGGGGCGTATACTGAAAAAAATTTTTTGTTAGCATGAGTCGGCGTGTAGACGCCATAAAATTTTTCACCAGGGAGTCGATCGGTTTCGCGCGATCGCGTTGCTAGTCGACGTCCCATCACCTGTAAAGGCGAATTATAATGACAGTAATGAGCAAAGAGGAAAAGCAGGCCATCATCGCGGAATATCGTCGCAGCGACTCCGACGTAGGGTCTCCTGAGGTTCAGATCGCTCTTTTGACGAAGCGCATCAACGTTTTGACGCAACACATGAAGGAGAACAAGAAGGACTTCTCGACGCGTCGCGGCCTTATCCAGATGGTTGAACGCCGTCGTCGCCACCTTCTTTATCTCTACAGAACGGACAAGAGCCGTTACGTTGAGATCGTCAAGCGTCTCGGTCTCCGCGCCTTGAGCCAGGATCGCGCTCAGCAGCGTTAATTGTCAGAATTAGACGAAAGCCCTTGATTGAGAGAGTATCGAGCAAGGGCTTTTTAGTCGTACGTCGCCCTGAAGCGACGGTATTTTAGGCCACGCCATTTGAAGTGTCGTTAAGATTTCTTCATTCTTTAAATAAGTAGATAGATACGATTGCGCGACGATTCCGCGGCAGGCTACGTGCAATTTTTATCGTTTTTGCGCCTGTCGAGCGAATAGACGGATTATCGTTTTCAGCGATCCTCCTCGCGCGTTTCTCTCGAAGTCGTGGTTATATGTAGCGGCGTTTTCGCCGCCGTCGGTCGGACGAAGTAGGTTCCGGTTTGACGTTGGTATGCAGAAAGGTAAATGATTTGAAAATTCGAGTTGAAAAAAAGATCGGCGACGGTCTCTTCTGGATCGAAACTGGCGAGCTGGCGAAGCAGGCCCACGGCAGCTGCCTCATTGGTTACAACGACAACGTCGTGCTCTGCGCGACGACCACCGCGCCTAGCAAGCCCGGCGCGGACTTCTTCCCCCTCACTTGCGATTACCGTGAACGCGTCGCCGCAAGCGGCAAGTTCCCCGGCGGTTTCCTCAAGCGTGAAGGACGCCCCGGCCTCAAAGAAATTCTCACCTCCCGCTTAATCGACCGTCCGATCCGTCCCCTCTTCCCCGACGGCTTCTACAACGACGTCCAGGTCTTCGCCAACGTCCTCGCGTGCGATCAGAAAGTTGATCCCGACGTCGTCGCGATGAACGGTTGCTCCACCTGTCTTCAGCTGAGCCCGCTCCCCTTCGAAGGCCCCCTCGGCTCCGTGCGTCTCGGATACGTCGACGGCGAATTCATTCCTTTCCCGACGGTCGACCAACTCGAAAACAGCGAACTCGATCTCATCGTTTCCGGAAATATGGAATCGGTTCTCATGATCGAAGGCTTCGCTCGCGAACTTCCCGAACCGAAGATGTTCGAAGCGATCATGACCGCGCACAAGTATATCCAGGAAATCTGCGCGCTTCAGCTCGAACTCGTCGAAAAGGTCGCTCCCGAGAAGATGGAGTTCGAACCGATCAACATCAAACCGCTCCTTAACGCGTTGACGGAAAAGTACTACGACGACTTCCGCGCGGCGAAGAAGACGGTCGGCAAACTTGCGCGCGCCGCCGCGTGCGACGCGATCAAAGAGAAGGCGCGCGAAGAACTCGTCGTCGAAACGACCGAAGGTTCCGAAGAACCGAATCTCTTCGCTCCCGAGTACTTCGAGGTCGCGTTTGACGCTTTCGCGAGCCGCGTCGTCCGCGATATTATCCTCTCGAAAGAGCGTCTCGACGGTCGCGGCGTCAAAGAAGTGCGTCCGATCGAATGTCGCGTCAACGTCCTTCCGCGCGTCCACGGTTCCGCGATCTTCCAGCGCGGCGAAACCCAAGCGCTTATCACCGTCACCCTTGGAACCTCCAAGGACGAACAGCGCGTCGAAGGGCTCTTCGACGAATATTCCAAGCGCTTCATGCTCGACTATAACTTCCCCCCCTACTCCGTCGGCGAATGTAAGCCGTATCGCGGGGTCGGTCGTCGCGAATATGGTCACGGAGCTTTGGCCGAACGCAGCATCAAGCCGGTCATGCCCGATGAAGAAACGTTCCCCTACACAGTGCGCGTCATCTCCGATATTCTCGAATCGAACGGTTCGAGCTCCATGGCGACCGTCTGCGGCACGACCCTCGGCCTTATGTCCGCAGGCGTTCCGATCGTCAACCCCGTCGCGGGTATCTCGATCGGTCTCGTGAAGGAAGAGGACGGTCGGTGGATTACGATCACCGACATCATGGGCGACGAAGATCACTACGGCGATATGGACTTCAAAGTCGCGGGTACGCAGAACGGCGTCACCGGTATTCAGCTCGACCTTAAGACGAACGGTATTTCGAAAGAAATCATCGCGCAGACGCTAAAGCAAGCGCGGGAAGCGCGTATCGGTATTCTTCGCAAGATGTTGACCGCCGCGCCGCGTCCAGCGGAGGAAATCTCGGAATACGCTCCGCGCCTCCTTCGCACGAAGATCGATCCTGAGAAGATCGGCGTCCTCATCGGCCCCGGCGGCAAGACGATCCGCGGCGTCCAAGAATCGACGGGAGCGAGCGTCACCGTTGAGGACGACGGTTCCGTCGTCGTCGCCGCGAACGATCTCGCCAGCGCTCAAGCCGCGATGAACGAAGTCGAGAAGCTCACCGCTTCCGTTGAAATCGGCAAGATTTACGAAGGCGTCGTCACCAGTATTCAGAACTTCGGCGCGTTCATCGAGATCCTTCCGGGTCGCGACGGTCTGTGCCACATCAGCGAACTCTCCGACGAATACGTCAGCAACATTCAGAACTTCTGCAAGGTCGGCGACAAGTTCGACGTCAAAGTCATCGCGATCGACGATCAGAATCGCGTGAAATTGAGCCGTCGCGCCGTGCTTGAAGAACGCGGCGAAACCGACTGCGTCGACGGCGGTTCGGACGAAGAAGTCGAAGAGGTTCAGGAATCGCGTCGCGAAGAACACGCGGAACGCCCCGAGAAGCGCGAACGCGAAGAGCGCGGCGAACGTCGTAATCGCGGCTTCCGCAGCGAACGTCCTGAAAAGGGCGATCGTCCCGAACGCGGCGAACGTCCCGAACGCGGCGATCGTCGACCGCGGCGTCGCCAGAGCAATAACGACGAACTCTAATATCGAATCGCGTCGCGTCGTTCAAAACCAAGGGATCCTCGCTTGTCGAGGGTCCTTTTTTTATTTACCGAAGTCAAGAATCAGTAAAGATTTTGTCAAATGTTTGTTTTTTCTAATTTTTTATAGGTAACACACTCTTTTAAAAATAGCGCCTTATTGTAAAATCTATGTAAAATCCAAAGACTTTTCATTTTAACGCAAAATGAATCGTCTTGAGTTTTCTAAATATGCTCTGAAAATACTGGAACGAAGCATATGAATGGGCGTCAGCCCCAACGCCGTCCGTTTAGAAGACGGACGCTAAACTAAGGAGTAAGCATAGCAATGCCTTCATTTAACGCCTTGCGCCGTTTCTTCGCCGTTGTGTTAGCGGTCGGCGCGTGCATTTCTTTCGCAACTATCTCTTACGCGCAGGAAAACGCTAAGGGAACCGCCAAGAACGTCATTCTCTTCATCGGCGACGGCGACGGTTTCAACTCCGAACTTCTTGGAACCTACTACCACACCGGAAAGGAATGGGGCGAAGTCTACCAGTCCTTCCCCGTCTTCATTAGTTCTTCGACCTTCTGCGTCCACAAACATTCCAACGGTAGCGTCGAGTGGGATCCGGTCGCCGAGCCTGAGAAGAACTTAGGGTATTCCCCTAAAGAATTCTGGAAGAGTCCAGACGGCGCTAACTGGCGCGTCACGAATACCGAAACGACGGACTCCGCCGCTTCTTCCACCGCCCTCAACTGCGGATACAAGACCGTCGGCGGATATGTCGGTAAAGATATGAACGGAAACGACGTCGAAAACTTCGCCGAAAAGAATATCAAAGCGGGTCGCTCCGCCGGTATGGTCTCTACGAACCAGATCTCTCACGCCACCCCCGCGGGAGGTTCCGCCCACAACATCAACCGCAACAACTACGCGGAAATCGGCAAAGAACAGATCGAAAAATCCCAGTTGTCGGTTCTCATCGGCTCCGGACACCCGGAATATAACAACGGAGTGAAGATCGAGAAGTCTGCGGACGAACTGAACTACAACTTCGTCGGCGGTCGCGAGACTTGGGAAAACGTTAAGAAGAACGACGGCTTCAAAGGCTGGAGCTTCATTGACGCGCGCAGCGATTTCGCGGCCCTCGCCGCCGCGACTCCCGACAGCGGCAAGGAGCTTCCGAATCGACTCCTCGGTATCGTCCGCACGACGGGCGACGTCATGCCGATCGACGGCGACGTCGACGACCCCGAGGCGATGATTAAGCGCTTCTCCAAGACGACCGTCGAAGAAACGCCGAGCCTCTCCGAAATGACCCTTGCGGCTCTTAACGTCCTCTCTCAGAACAAGAACGGTTTCTATGTCCTCATCGAAGGAGGCAGCATCGACCACGCGAACCACGGCAACAACGCCGATCAATCCTGCCTCGAACACACCGGCTTCGCCAAGGCGGTTGAAGCGGCGGTCGAATGGGTTGAAAAATACTCCTCTTGGGACGAAACCCTCCTTATCGTCACCTCCGACCATGAAACTGGTCAGATTTGGGGAGACGGAACCTTCGTCGACGAAGACAACAACGGTCGTTTCAGCTCCAAGAAGGATACCTTCGAAGGTTTCGAAAAGATTGAAAAAACCAAGAAGGGCGTAGTTCCCGCCGTTCAGTATCTCTCGACCGGACACACCAACTCTCTCGTTCCCTTCTGGGCGAAGGGCGCGGGCGCAGACTGCTACAAAGAATTCGTTCGCGGCAACGATAAGAAGGCTGCGAAATTCTGGAAGTACAGCGGCGATTTCATCTTCAATAGCGACGTGTACAACATCATGTCCGCCGCGAGCGGAATCAAATGATTTCGCTTAACCGCCCGCGTCTTCACGCGTTAATTTGTTAGAATATCTACGCCTCGGCGCCGCGCGCGTCCGCCGGGGCGTTTTCCTTTTTTCCTTCCCTTCGACTCGACGTGAACTCACGCCGCATAACCGCCGATGACTCCACGCCTTTGGCCCTTCTTCCTCGCCGTCGTTCCGTGGCTCCTTCTCCTCTTCCGCGTCCGGAAGAACCGCCCTGCGTCGCGCGTTTCCTTCCCCGCTCTCGGGTTGCTGCGCGCGACGACGCGCAAGAGACGGCGTCGCCGCGCATGGCGCGAAATTCTCCATGCGGCGCTGCGCGGCGCCGCGCTCCTCTCCCTCGCGCTCCTCTGGAATCACGCCGACGTCGCGCCGCAACGCGCTCCGAACGACGCGCCGCCGACGCGCGACTCCGAGCCCGAGGAAGTCGCGACGATCCTTGTCGTCGAGGGATTCGACTCCGCGCGGACTCGCATGGAACCGTCGAACGCCGACTATCTCGAACTCGCGCTCTCCGCGCAATTTGACGACGCCGCGTCGATTCGTCGCGTCGCGCCCCTCGATTTCACGACGCGTAGCGGAGAGATTCTCGACGATTGCGACGTCCTCTGCTTCGCTGATTTTTCCTCCCTCTCGACGGAAGAGGCGAACGCGGTGGAACGCTTCGTCTCCGACGGAGGAAAAACGCTCGTTTTCCCAAGCGCGACGCTCGACAAAAGGGCGCGCGACGACCTCTTCGCGCAGTGGGGACTCGACGTCGCGTTCTACGACGGCGCGCTGGAAAAGGCGCCGCGCGTCGCGTCCACCACCCTCGAAAAGCGCTTTCTACACGACTTCCCCTCGCGTGAAACGTCGGGTATCGACGCGTTGCCAATACGCCGCGTCGTCGCGTGTTACGGGCAGGACGCGGAAGTCGCGCTGCGCGATCGCACGACAGGAACTCCGCTCCTCTCGCGGCTAAAAAACGGCGTCGTCTGGTCGTCCGTCGGCCTCGACGCGTCCTTCGGGGCGCTGCCGGGGCTCGAAATTTTCCCCGCGTATCTCGAAGGGGCGCTCAAGATCGCGGATTTTGACGTCGACGCGGAAGACGCTTCGCGGAAAGATTACGACGCGTTCCTCTGGTGCGCGCTCCTTGCGGCGACCTTCTGCGAGCTTGGCGTCGTTGTCAATTATCGGGACGGAACTATAATGAAGGCGTTCGGCATGATTCGCCGACGCACAAGGTTGATTCTCAAGATAAGGAACGCATGATGTACAATAAAGAAGAGCTCAAGCAGATCATTCTCGAACGCTCGTTAAAGTTCGGCGATTTCATTCTCGCGTCTGGCAAGAAGGCGAAGTACTATCTCGACGGCAAGCAGACGACGCTCGACGCGCGCGGTCTCACCCTCGTGGGCGAAGGTATTTTAGAACTCCTCGAGGCGGACGGAAAGCTCCCGAACGCCGTCGGCGGCATGTCGATCGGCGCGGATCCGATCACTGCGGCGGTTCTGACCGTCGCTGGAACGCGCGGAATCGATCTCAAAGGGTTCCTCGTTCGTAAAGAAAGCAAGGGGCACGGCACGAACAAATTCATCGAAGGGCCCGTCAAGGCGGGGGATAAGGTCGTCGTCGTCGAAGACGTCGTCACGACGGGAGGAAGCTCCCTCAAAGCGATCGAACGTCTTGAAGAAGCGGGAATCGTCGTCGAAGGCGTCATCGCGATCGTCGACCGCATGGAGGGGGGCCGCGAAGCGTTCACCTCGCGCGGATACACCCTTCGTTCCCTCCTCACCATCAAAGATTTCGGAATCGATCCTCCTCAAGACTGATCGACGCGATTTCTTTTGAGACGTTGAATCTTTCCGCAGGGCTTAGCGTAACGCTACGCCCTTTTTTTCTCGACGCGTCTTCGCGATTCTTCGTCGTCGCACACGCTCTCAACGCGGCGTTTTTCTCTCGTATTCCAAGGATTGGCGACCCTATCTATTCCTCTTTTCTTGTCGCGCAAAGAAATCCACATATAGAGTTCGTGAAAAAAATTTCGAATTACTTACAAAAAGTCTTGAAATACGTCACTGTGGCAATTATTATCTAAATATCGTACATATTTATCAAGATACGCTAAATATAATAGTATATACTATTTGCAACTGGGAGAAAATCATGCAAACTATGCGTAATCATCGTTCAGGGTTCACCCTCGTTGAACTTCTTGTCGTTATCGCCATTATCGGAATCTTAATCGGTCTTCTCCTTCCTGCGGTTCAAGCGGCGCGAGAGGCCGCGCGGCGTATGCAGTGTACGAACAATCTCAAGAATATCGGACTGGCGATGCATAACTATCACGACGTCCATAACTCCTTCCCTCCGGGGAATACTTTCTTTGAAAACTTGAGAGGGACGGGCAAAGGCTGCGAAGCTGGCGGCGTCTATCATGGAATGATGGGTTGGCCCGCGTTCATTCTTCCCTTCATCGAAGGGAGCGCCCTTTACGAATCTGTCGACTTCACGAAACGCGCGTACACCAACTACTGCAAACACCATAACACGTATGGTCACGACAGCGACTTCACGTGCGGGGACGAAGCGAATAAGGAAGTCGGCTCGAACGCGCCCGCAGTCTTCCGCTGCCCGTCGTGCTCCTCGAGCGCGCCCCTCGGTTCTCAGAAGGATTACGCGGTCAACGGCGGCGCGGAACTCCCCGAACGCACCGTCACGTCCTCGATCTCCGGACTCTCGACGTCGGGGGTTGGCGCGCGCGCTCCCCTCACCGGGCTCTTCTGGTGCAACAGCGGTTTGAATATGGCCGCGATCACCGACGGCACGTCGCACACCTTCATGGTTTTAGAGCTTTCGAGCAAAACGCTTCCGGGCTCCCTTAAGCAGAGCGAATCCGCCAATCCCTTCATCAGCGTAGGGCACTGGTCCGACGGATACGCCGTTCACACCCACAGCGGCGTCATGGACATTCCCGTGAACTGCATGACCTACCACGAAGACACGCGCACGCCGCGCAGTTTCCACGCGGGGGGCATGAACTCGGCGATGGCGGACGGTTCCGTCCATTTCGTCCCCGAAACGTGCAACTTCGACCTCTACAAAGCGACTTTTACGCGCGAAAGCGCCTCCATGCCCGCAGGCAAGGGCGGCCTTCAGACCGGCGGCGGCCCCGCGCTCTTCTAATCCTTTTTCGCAACGTTATA
Organism: Planctomycetaceae bacterium; assembly: GCA_004556055.1. Classification (GTDB taxonomy): domain Bacteria; phylum Planctomycetota; class Planctomycetia; order Pirellulales; family Thermoguttaceae; genus RUG369. The sequence continues at coordinate 68,830 of SFIW01000016.1, read as the reverse complement.
ACACATCAGGAAAGTTTCAAATCATGAACAAAATCTCATTTGCGTTTTTAGGACTCGTCTGCGCGTGCCTCTTCGCGACGATTGGTTGCGCACCGAAGGCGCCGTACAGCCTCGTCGAAATCTCCGGCGTCGCCTCTTACCAAGGGACGCCCCTTCCCGAAGGATTCCGCGTCGAATTCGAACCGACCGACGGAAGTCGCCCGAGCTTCGGCATTATCCAACCCGGCGGTAAATTCGAACTCGTCCACACCGCCTCCCAAAAGGGCGCCAAGGTTGGAACGTGCAAAGTTCGAGTCTACTGGAACGAGAATCCCCAGACGAACCCCGCGCCGGAAGAATATCAAGAAATGCTCTCCAAATACGGAATGACGGGCGAAGACGCGCCGGAAGTCGAAGTCTCCAAAAAGGATAAGGACTTCAAAGTTAATTTTGAATAAACCGTCGCGGCGTAACGCGACCGAAAAGAAAAAGCCGCTCGAGCTTCTCGCCAAGCGGCTTTTTTCGTCGCGTCAAAGAACCGCGAAATCAAGGAAGAGACGCCTCATGTCGTCGGCGTTGTCGACGAAGATATTCCCGTGCTTCTTACCCTCGTGAACAAGGAGACCCTCTCGGTACACGCGCAGCGTTGTCAACGGCATCCGTTTCCACCCCCCGTAATCGAGCGGTTGCGTCGCGAAGATCACCCCCCCGTCGATCTCCTTATAGCAGAGCGAATCCGCGTAATTCATATGCGCGTAAAGGAACTCCCCGTCGTAGATCAAAAGATTGAGCTTGTTCCCAAAAGAGAGGGTCGCGACGAAGGTTTCGACGACCTGAAAGCGCTCGTCGGGAGTCAACGCGTCGCCGCGCGCCTGCGTCGCCTCGTTGATCTTCACGACGAGGCGAATCAACGCGCGTTCGCTATCCGTTTCGCCGCGCTGGCGCGCCGTATACGAGTTGAGCTGCGGCGCGTGAAAGAGCGTTCCGTTGTGAATCAGCGTCCACGCGCGTCCAGTCGCGTCTTGGAGCGAGAAGGGATGGCAGTTCTCGTACGCGATCGCGCCGACCATTTACCGTAAAAACGCATGTCAAACGTTCATCTTCGCTTTGGCGACGGCGGCGTTTATCACCGCTTCGCGCAGCGCGTTCAAGCCCTTCTCCAAGTAGGAGCGTTGGCACGCGACGTTAATCCTTTCAAAACCGCTTCCCGACGCGCCAAAGAGCGTTCCGGGATCGAGCCACAACCGCGCCTCGCGCAACACGACGCGTTCAAGCTCCTCGGCGCTCCACCCCGTCTCGCGGAAATTCGCCCACACGAGGTACGTTCCCTCGTTTTTGCGCGCGCTCGCGTACGGTATCTGCGCGTTGATGAAATCGACCGCGTAGTCGATGTTTCCTTCGATATACCGAAGCGCGGCGTCGAACCATTCGGCGCCCTTTTCATACGCGGCGCGGCACGCGGCCAAACCAAAAATGTTCGGCTCGCAGTACCCCGTCGACTCGATCTCGGCGCGAAGGCGCGCGCAAAGCTCCGGATTCGACACGAAAATATTCGAAATCTGCAACCCCGCAAGATTGAACGTCTTGCTCGGAGAAGTGCAGGTAACGCACCGTCGCGCGAACTCCGGGGACAAGGTCTCGAAGACGCGATGACGTCCTTGGAAGACGAAGTCGTGATGAATCTCGTCCGCAAGAACGAGAACGTCATGTTTGACGCAAAGATCGCCGAGGCGTTCGAGCTCTTCGCGCGTCCACACGCGCCCAACCGGGTTGTGCGGAGAGCAGAGGATGAAAAGCTTGATCTTATTCTCAACGATTTTGCGCTCGAAGTCGTCGAAGTCGATTTCATAGCGTCCGTCGTCCCTCAAGACGAGGTCGTTACTCACGACGACGCGGCGATTCGCGCGGATCGTATTCGCGAAGGGATAATAGACCGGCTCCTGAATCAGAACCGCGTCCCCCCGCTCGGTGAAGGCGCGAACGCACTGCGTCACGGCAAAGACGACGCCGGGCGTGATGAGCCACCCTTCCCTCGTCGGCTCGAAAGCATGTCGCTCCTTCATCCACGCGCCGACCGCGTCGTAATAGCGCGACGACGGCGTCGAATATCCGAAAACGCCGCGTTCGACAACTTCGCGCGTCGCGTCCTGCACATACGAGGACGTCTTGAAATCCATATCGGCGACCCAGAAAGACAAAAGATCCTTCGGCTTGCCGAATAGCTCCGCAGCGTCGTACTTTATCGAGTCCGTACCGCGGCGCTCCACGAATTTGTCAAAGTTCAAATTTAGCTCGGACATGACGATTGAGCTCCATATCAAAGTAGAGGAAAGCGTAAGACGCGCCTCTCCATTTCCATTCTTTTTTACAACTAACCCCTACTAAGTCAATAGGAATTGATTGTTTTTCTTTACGTTCCTTTATGAATAACGCCGACGCTTGTCAATTCAAGCGGGGGCGCTATTATATCAGGAATCTTGCGCAAGGAGTTTCGCGCGTTTTTTCACAAGGAGCATTTTCCATGGACGAATTTTTCGTTCTCAACATATCGATCATCCTCTTTTCAGGCTTTATCGCGGGGGTTATCTGCAAGTATTTTAAAGCTTCTCCCCTGATCGGTTATCTTGTGGTCGGAGCGTTGATCGGGCCCGGCGGTTTGGATTTGACGCGCACGCGCGAATATCAGAAGGAACTGGAAGCGGAGCAAACGCGCGTCGCGCAGGTCGAAAAAGAACGCGCGGCGACTCTGGAACACTACCAAGAACTAGAAGAAGCGGACAAGGCGGATCCGAAAGACTTTCGCGCCGAATCGATCGTGCAAGAGAACGTCAACTTGCGTCGCGAAATCTCCGCAATCAAAGGCGAGTTAGAAAAGCAGTGGCGTCAAGGCGAAACGCTTGCGCACGTCGTCCACAACAGCAAGCTTGAAAGGATGCACGAAGGACATTACGCGCTTGAAGCGGCAAATGAGTTCGGGGTTCTCCTCCTTCTCTTCGCGATCGGTATCGAGTTCACCTTCGCGCAGCTTGCGTCGACGGCGAAATACATGTTCGTCGGCGGCGCGCTCCAGATGGGTCTAACGATCGCGCTAGGAATCGCGCTGTGCATGATCTTTAAGCTTAGCTGGGTCGCGGGGCTCGCGCTTGGAAGCGTGGTCGCGCTGAGTTCGACGGCGCTCGTCTATAAGAGCTTCGGCGACTTAGGTCAAGCGGACACAAAGCGCGCGCAGGCGACCCTCGGCCTTCTGATTTTCCAAGACGTCGCGCTCGTTCCGCTCCTCCTCATTCTGCCGATCGTTCTTGGCGCGGGGGACTCCGAAACGACCTCTTACTGGTTTAACAATCCTTGGGTGGACATGGGTTTGAAATCGACGCTCTTCTGCGCGATTGTCCTCGCGCTTAAGAAGGGAAGTCGGCTTTTCATCGTTCCTTTCCTCGCGAATCTGCGTTCGAACGACGTGGTGATCCTCTACGCGATCGTCGTTCTCGCGGGAATGTGCGTCGTCGCAAGCGCGCTCGGACTGACCCCTGCGCTGGGAGCGCTAGCCGCCGGTATCGTTCTTGGCGAAAACCGCCTCACTCATCAGATAGACGCGCTCGTCTTACCCTTCCGCGAAGCGTTCTCCGCGATGTTCTTCATCTCGCTGGGAATGTTGACCGACTTCTCGTACGTCTTCCATCATCCGTCGACGTGCTTCCTCGCGCTCGTTGGGGCGGTCGCGTTCAAAGCGCTGTGCGCGACCTTCGCGCTGCGCGCGTGCGGAATGGATAAGAGGGGCGCGCTCGCGTTCGGCGTGAGTATTTCCCAGATCGGCGAACTTGCCTTCATGCTCCTCTCCGTCGCCTTCAACGCAAAGGCTATCAACGAAACGACGTACAACACCATGCTCTTCGTCTCCGTCGCGTCCCTCGTCCTCACCCCGAACATGGTCAAGATCGCCCTCACAAAATTCGGAATGCCCCCCGAGGACCCCGAAGCGAACAAATCGGACGAAGACATTTCCCCCGCGCTCGTTCGCGCGATCAACAACGCGAAGTCGCACGCCGTCATCGTCGGAGCCGGGCCAATGGGGCGCACCGTCGCCAAAACCCTTCTCGTCCGAGGACGTTCCGTCTGCCTCGTCGATTTGAATCCGGTCAATCTCCAGCCGTTCAAACAGAGCGGAGTACCGACCGTTCAAGGAAACGGGATGGACTACGAAGTTCTCCAACACGCGGGAATCGGGCGCGCGCAACTCGTCTTCGTCACGGCGCCGAACGACGCCGTCTCCCTCGAGATCGTCAAGGCGGCGCGCGCGCTTAATCCGACCGTCGCGATCGCCGCAAGAACGCGATTCGGAGTCAACGTCGCGCCTCTCGAACGCGCGGGAGCTCAACTCGTCCTCTGCGAAGAAGAAACGATCGCCGCAGATATGGTCGACCTTCTCGAACGCCACTTCGCGGCCCAAGCGGCGACCGAAGCGGCGAAGAAGATCGACATGACCGTCGCGCAGGTCTCCCACGCTTGATCGACCGCGCCGGCGTCCGCGTCCCGACGGCTCTCCTCGGGACGCGTTTTATTTCCGCGAGCGCGACGTCTTAACGCGCTTTGACAACTAGACGCGTCCCTGGTACAATCATGTGGACGCGTTTGCGTCATTAATCGTTATCCTACCTCAACCCGAAGAAGAATAGATGAAGATCGTTACACGCGCGCAACGACGTCAGGCCGCCGCCCTGCGTCTCCCCAATATTCTCTGTATCTCGATCGACCGTATCAATCCCGACCTTTTCGGCGCATACGGCGCGACGTGGAACTCGACCCCCGCCTTCGACGCCCTCTCGACCGAATCGATCCTCTTCGACAACTTCCACGCGACGTCCCTTGATCTCGACGCCCTCATGCGCGCGTTTTGGCGCGGCGAAGAGCCGTATTCCGTCAATCTCGACGACGAACCCTCCGACGACGTCCCTTCGATCTTCCAAATCATGAAGGAGCGAGGATACCGAACCTTCCTTCTCTCCGACGTCGAAAACGTCGCTCTCTCCCCCTGCGTCGACAGCGATCACGTCGAACGCTTCCTCCTCGAGACGGAAGAGGAGCGCGACGAGCCCGCAGAATCGATCGAAGAAACCGCGCTCTTCAAGAATTTCGAACAACTCACGCGCTTCCTTTCGTCCCTCGACGACTCCGCGCGTATCGACGCCCCTCAGCCGTGGTTCGCGTGGGCTCATCTCTCCGGCTGGAACGAACGCTGGGACTTCCCCTTGACGATGCGCGAAGAGTTCCAAGACGAAGGGGATCCCGCGCCTTACGCCGCCGTCCGTCCCCCTTATTGGCGTCGAGAGCCCCTTGCGCGACGCGTTCATGGACGCGTTTTCCGTTCGGCGGAGATTACGGAGGACGTCTCGATCATGGACGACGCGTCGCTCCACGCGCGGGAAAGGGCGCGTCTCAACGCGCTCGACGAGTCGGAACGGCGACAGAGCGTTCTGGAAGCGTGCGCCGCGGGCGTCGCCGTCTTCGATAAAACCCTCGACGGATTTGTCGAACTTCTGAGAGAACATAATCTTTTGAAAAATACGCTCTTCGCGCTCACGGGAACGCGCAGTCTGGCGTTGGGCGCGCCGTCCGCGCTCGGAACGCCGGGACCGGAAGACGTTCCCTCTCCCTTCTATTCGGAGGAAACGCGCTTGCCGCTCATGCTCCGCCTTCCCCACAAGTCGTGCGCGACGCTGCGCCTGCCGACTCTTTGCGGCCCGACGGATCTTTTCGCGACGCTGCGCGACTTCCCCGACTTTGCCCCGCGACTCGTCGATCCCGATTTTTGGACACTTGAACCGTGCGAAATCTCCGCCGTCGTCGGAAAGTGGACGCTCGATCCCGAGGACGAATCGGCGGCGAAGGAAGAATCCGCCGAAAGGGACGCGACGATTGAGGAGACGCGCCACGGGCACAATCTTCTCGAACTCGTCGTCGACGAAACGCGCCCGATTCACGACTCGATCGTCGTCGTCGCTCGAGACAAATCGTCTCTAGAACGCGCGGCAATCTTCGACAAATGGTATCTCAAACGCACGCCTCTCAAGAAGAACCCTGAGGACGAATTCGCGCCGACAGAACGCGTCGAACTCTTTGTTCAACCCGACGACAGGTATTGCGTCAACGACGTCGCCGACCGTCTACAAGACGACGCGGAACGTCTAACTCCCTCCCTTGATCCTCAGGAATAGGAGCGTTTCCGAAACGCGCCTTTCTCGACGGATCACATTTCGTACATCTGGAGAAATCTTATGTCACGTCATTTTCACGCGACGGCGGCGACGTGCTTGTGCCTCTTCTGCGCGCTATGCGGCGTTCTCCGCGCTCAGGAAGCCGCCCCGTTAGTCATTTACGACGCCGCAACCCCCGTCGATTCGCTAAGACTCCAAGGCGTTGAAGTCTCCAAAGACGTCGACGGCGCGCTCCTTATCGCCAACGGCGAAAAAGACCCGTGGCCGGGAATCCATTTCGAAGGAAAATGGGATCTGAGCGCCTACGACGCCATTCAATTCAAACTCCGCTCTACGAGCAAAGAAGCGATCACCCTCCACATTCGCTTCGACTTTGAGAAATCCGATCCGATTAATCTCGCCGGCGTCCTGACGGAAAACGTCTCGCTCCAGCCCGGCGAATCGAAAACCTTCTCCGTTTCAATGCGCGCGCCCCTCAATCCCGACGTGCGCGAACGCCTCTTCGCCATGCGCGGAAAGCCCGGCGGAATCAAGACGGACGCGTACTCCAAAGACGACGCGAAGACCTACGATTGGTCGAAGGTCGTCGCGATTCGCCCTTTCGAAACCCAGAATAAACGCGGCGACTCATGGGTCTTGGAGCGCGTCGAAGCGGTCTCCGGATCCGACAATAACGCGCCCGAATACCTCTCGTGGGGGCCCGACAAATTCTTCCCGATGATCGACGAATTCGGACAATTCAAGCATAAGGATTGGCCCGGCAAGACGAGCTCGCTCGAGGATCTCCGCGCTCAAATCGAGATCGAAGACAAGGATCTCGCGGCGCGTCAACCTTCCGAGTTTGACGAATTCGGCGGTTGGAAGAACGGCCCGAAATATGAAGCGACCGGCTCCTTCCGCACCCAAAAGATCGACGGCGTATGGTATCTCGTCGACCCGATCGGGAACCTCTTCTGGTCAAACGGGATCGATTGCGTAGGATTCGGCAACGGCGTCACGCCGCTCACGGATCGCGAATTCTACTTCGACGCCGCCGTTCCGCGCGTTTACGACGAAAAGAATCCGCTGAGCGTCTTCCTCGGAAAATCCAATCATTCTGTAAACAACTACTACGCCGGTCGCGGCGAATACGCGACGTACAACTTCACTGCGTCGAACCTCTATAAGAAATTCGGAGCCGATTGGTACGAACAATCAATCGAATTGGCGATCCGACGCCTCAGAAGCTGGGGATTGAACACCATCGGCAACTGGTCCGACGCCAAGATCGCCCAGAAGGGAAAGACCCCGTATGTCGCGACCGTCGGCACGAACGCCCCGAGTATCGAAGGCTCCTCCGGGTATTGGGGCAAATTCATCGACCCCTTCGATCCGGCGTTTCCCGTCGGGATTCGTAATGCTTTAAACGCTCAAAAAGAACGTACCGCCGACGATCCTTACTGCATCGGCTACTTCGTCGACAACGAGATCTCCTGGGGCGAAAAGGGTTCCCTTTCGCGCGCGTCTCTCGCCTCCCCTGCGAAACAAGCGGCGAAGCAGGCGTACGTCGACTGGCTGAAGGCGAAATACGACACGATCGAGAAGCTCAACGCGGCGTGGGGCGTCGAAGTCGAGTCCTGGGATTGGCTCCGTGCGAATCCTTTCGACACGCCTAAGAACGACGCGGCGAACGCCGACTCCGACGCGTTCTACACGGTGATCTGCGAGAAGTACTTCTCCGAGATCGTCGCGGCGATTCGCGAAGTGGCGCCGAAAAAGCTCTATCTTGGCTGCCGCTTCGCGTGGACGAACGATCTGGCGCGCGCCGCCGCTCAGAAATACTGCGACGTCGTTAGCTACAACTTCTATCAGCGCGAAGTCGGTTCCTTCAAGCCCGTCGAAGGGGAAGACAAGCCCGTCATGATCGGCGAATTCCACTTTGGCGCGTTAGATCGAGGTCTCTTCCACACCGGTCTCGTTCCCTGCGAAGATCAAAACGCGCGCGCGAAGGCGTACGAAACGTACGTAACGAGCGCGTTGCGCAATCCGTGGATAGTCGGCGCGCATTGGTTCCAGTATGGGGATCAGGCGACGACGGGTCGTTTCGACGGCGAGAACTACCAGATCGGGTTCGTCGACATTTGCGACCGCCCCTACGCGGAAACGATCGAAGCGTCGCGCCGCGTCGGCTACAACATGTATGAAACGCGTCGGAATGAAGCGAAGCGCTAATAACGCGAAACGTTAAAAGAATGTAAATTTAATCTGCAAAGGACGCCCTTGAAAATCGGGGGCGTCTTTCTTTTTGGAGAGAGAGAGTCTCGAGTCGCAAGAAACAAAAGAACCTCGAAACCGATAGAGATTTCGAGGCTTGTATTGCCGCCGACGATAAGATCTTGGCGAATCGCGAGAACATCACGGGGCCAGAAGGAACCAGCGGAAACGCGAGAAGCGCAAGCTGGGGGACCCAACCGACCTGGAGTTCTCAGTCCTTTCGATGTCGGATCTTGGATCGCATTCGTCTCTTTTTACGACCGAGCTTACGTCGTCCTTTACCCGTTTTTTTTGTTCCCACGTTTATCTCCGTTGACTGTCAAGAGTCCCGCGAGCTGCGAGACAGGTTTATATTACCAGGAATCCGCACGAAGCGGATTCATCCAAGGTACGTTGTCGCGCCATTAAACTAATAGCGTCTTGTATTATACCGACAAACGGCCTTATTAAAAGGGGGCGTCTCGTCAAATGTTCTCTTTTTTTTCCAAAAAGAACGCCTGCGGATAAAAAAAACCCGATCCTTCAAGATCGGGCTACAAGCGCTTCACGCGACGCGTGGAACCGCTCAGTTAGCGCTGGGGTTGTTCTTCTGGAGAACGCCCGCTTCGACGAGCTTGTCGATCAGGTTCTGCATGCTTTGGAACATGGAGAGGAAGCCCTGAGGGGGCATGATGACGCGTTCGGACGGTTCCGGCTTCGGAGATTCGCCGTCAGCGGCGGGCTGAAGGGTAACAAAGTCAAAACGAACCATATTGCCTGCGAAATGGATCTGACCAACGCCGTCGGCATAGATTTCTTTTTTCATCTATAGAAACCTTATCTACTCTAACTGTTAAAAAAGTGCAGCCGTCACGACGCCCGTGCCGCGCTGACGATTCGTCGCCTAGAGAGCTCCGAACCTTAGCCTATAATTCGGCCTTTCCCTCATCGTCGCGCCACTCTTTTTCCTAATAAATTTCCCTTTCTTAACTTCCGCGCGACAATCGCTCCTTATAAGCCGTTTATCTTCTCTAGAATGTACGTATACGCGATAAAAAAAGCCTCGCGATATCGCAAGGCTTTCGTTTTCGTCAACGCGAGAATCAATAAGAGTCGATTCCAAGGATTTCGTCGAACTTGATGCGCTTCTCCAAGAGGTGATTCTTGAGGGAGTTCGCGTCGGCGCCGACCACGTCGCTCGTGGCGCCCATTCCCATGCCGCCGCCGGTCATGCCGCCGTACATACCTCCGGCGCTCTGGGAACCGTTTTTCACGAACTCGGCCATCTCGGCGAACTCTTTAATCATCGTGTCGAGATTCTCTTTCATCTCTTTCTCGGGTTGCTTCGAGTCGTCGAGCTGCGCCAAGACGCCTTGACCGCCGTTCTTCACGCCCTTGACGGCGCGTTCGACCGAATCGAAACCGTAGAGGATACGCGCCGCGATCGCTTCGAGGCTCTTCGCGTTCTGGATATTTCCGGAACCGGTCATACCGCCTCCCATCGCGCCGCCGGACATGCCGCCGCCCATCCCCATGCCGCTTCCCATTCCCATTCCGCCGCCCATCGCGCCGCTACCGGTCGAAACGCCCGACGCCGCGCTGCTCTTCACGGAGTCGCGAACGATTTCCGTATCGATGTAGCTCATATTCTCCGTACAGAATCCGCGCGCCAGCAGAACGAGGGATTTCGAAAGGTCAAGGAAATCGTAACCAGCCGCCGCAGTCAGATCCATCTCGCCGATCGCGCGAGCCGCGAGACAGCGAACTTCGTACTTCTGCTTATCGTCGTTAATCAGCTGCTTGAAGAGATCGAGCGTTCCCGTGCCGCCGTTGGCGCCGTCGGGAGTCTTGAACGCCGCGAGACCTTGAACGGCCTTCTCTTGGAACCATTCGTAGACGTCGTCGCGCAACCCCTTCTGGACGGCGAATTGCGGATCGAGAATCTTCACGAAGAGGGATTTGACATTCCCGCGCGTCTTGTCGTCTTTAATGCCGAGCTCGGCGTGACGCACCAGGCCGATGAGACCGGCGAGACGCACGTAATCTGGATAAGGCTTCTTATCGGAGTTGACGAGAGTCGCCAGAGGAGCGATCGCGTCCGCGCAGGGCGTCGCGGCCCCGTTGCGGTCGGCGGAAGCGGCTTCGTCGATCGTGCCCATCGCCAGCGCGACGTTGAAACGGCACGCGGGATAACACGCGTCGGAGGACGCGTAGCTATTGAGCGCGCTGAGCGTTTCGGCGATAAAGGTCTTCTGCGCGTCTCCGGAGAGGGAGAGAACGTCCTGTTCAAGCTCCTGTCGGTATTTGACGAGATCGCGAGCGTTGGCGCGTACGGTCCATCGCGCGAGATAGTATTTGCGGAGGAAATCCTTAATTTGAGCGGAGTCGCCGCTTCCGATAATCGTCGCCTTTTGCGCGGCGAGAGAATCGTCGACCGTCGCTTCCTTAAACTCCTGAGAGAAGGCGGAGGCCGTCGCCAAGAGACAGCACGCCGCAGCGACAAACGTTAAAAAAGAACAACGTACGCCGACCGCGAACGCGCGACTTCCGAAAGATGAGGTGTGTGCCATGGATTTCTACCGTTCTCTTATCACCACTGTTTCCAACCCGCTCGAGGCGCCGAGCCCCGGCGATACTCAATCTCTTATATCATAATCGCCAGCGGCGCGCGGCGTCAAGGGTTTTCTAAAAAAAGAAGCGCTTTTCAAAAAATTTCGCCGCTTATAACGCCTGTGAAAATTCCAACGCGACGCCCCCTTATTTTCGCGACTCTTCCAAATACTCGACCACTTCCGAAAGGGACCCCAAGACACGCGCCGCCATCTTCCGATACTCCGCGCTCGGCTCCTTCATATCCGGCACGCAGATCACCGTCATACCCGCGTCGCGTCCCGACAAGATTCCCGCTTCGCTATCCTCTAGCACAAGGCAATTCTCCGGCGCCTGCCCCGCCTTCGCGCACGCCGTCAAATACGCGTCGGGAAAGGGCTTGCTCCTCTTCACGTCCTCTCCGAAGACGCGCGCGTCAAAGAAATCCCAGAGCCCGTGCGCCGTAAGAATCCGCTCCGCCCTCTCTCGCGCGCTAGACGACGCCAAACCGACGACGTAACCATTCTCCCGCAGATACGTCAAGAGTTCGCGCGCCCCTTTTTTAAGAGGAATCCCCTCTTTCATGTACTCGCGCTGACGCTTCGTCACGAACGCGCGACCAGATTCCACCGTGATCGGCAACGAATAACGCTCGATCAGACGAATCATATTCGCAACCCCCGTGCGTCCGCTATAGTCGCGCGCGTACTCCTCCACGCTCAGCGTATGCCCGTATTCCCTCAATAGGTCGCAGTCGACGCGGTACGCGATCGGCTCGCTGTCGATGAGAAGTCCGTCCAAGTCAAAAATTACCGTCGTTATCATTCGCAATCCTATGCGTTCCTCTTATTTTCTCGGGGCGCGACGCAAGATCTGAATTTCTTGCAAGCGTTCCTGCCAGTCGAAGACGCGCGTCTTGATTCCATTCTCGTCCGCCCAGCGCTGCGCGTAACTATACGGCGCGACGACGAGCGTCGTATCCTTATCGAACGCCTTGCGAGCGATCGACGCGACCCCGTTGGGTATCACGACCTCCTTCAACTGCGGACATTCGGCGAACGCCCCGGCGCCGATCGCGCGGAGCGAATCGGGAAGTATCGCGCGGCGCAAGTTGCTACATTCGTAAAACGCCATATTTTCAACGCGCTCGATTCCTTCGGGGATCGCCGCTTCGAAAAGCGTCGGATCCCCTTTAAAGACCGCTTCGCCGACGACGTTGAGGGGCGAGTTCTTGTAGCCTTTCGGGACGTAAAAGACGTTCTCGGTGGAGACGACGGCGGCGTTTCCGGCGTTTCTTGGCGCGGAGGACGAATCACGCGCGGAAGAGGGGGACGAAGTTCGTCGCGCCGCCTTTCCCGACGTCGCGCCGGTCGCGCGTCCAGTAGCGCCCATCGCGCGATAACGGCAATCATTCTGCGTTGACGCCCACCTCTCCGCGTAACTCCCCGCGATGACCGTAAGGGTCGTCTGTTCGGAGAAAGGAGCGTTTCCGATCCGCCGGAGCGAGCTTGGCAAATGGATGGACGTCAGCGAATCGCAATCGGCGAACGCGGAGTCTTCGATCTTTTCGAGTCCGTTGGGAAAGGAGACTTTCGTCAAGTTTCGACACGCTTGAAACGCGAGGGCGTCGATCGTCTTGAGACGACGCGGAAGGTCGACGCGCTTGAGATTCGCGCATCCTTCGAAGGCGCAAAAGCCGATCGCCTTCAAATCGTCGGGGAAGGTTACCGTCTGGAAAGCGCCCCTCTGGAAGGCGCGCGCGCCGATTTCGACGACTTTGCGTCCGGCGACCTCCGACGGAATCTTCAGCTTCGCCACCTGCGTCGACGCCATCCCCGTGATCGTCGCGTCCTCTCCGTTTTCGATCCAGTAGAAGGAGCCCCAGCAGTTCCCCTTAGGGGTTGGCGCTTGTGGCGCGCTGGGAGCGTTCGACGCGGCTTGAGGGGCGTTGAACTTCGGAACGGACGCCGACTTTTTCGACGCGACGGTCTGCGTCGTCGCGCCGTTCTTTCGCGCCCATTCTTCGGCGTAACTTCCCGACGGAACGACAAGACGCGTCTGCTTCGAAAACGCGTCCGCGCCGATCGACGTCACGGAATCGGTCAGAGTGATCGAGTCGAGTCGCGGACAATCGGCGAAGGCGCGCGCGCCGATCGTCGTCACGGAGTCGGAGAGAATAACCTCGTTGAGATACGGCGAATATTCGAACGCGCCGTCCGCGATCCGCGTTACGGGGCAGCCGTCGATGGAATCGGGAACGACGACGCGCGTCAATCGGCCTTCGCGCGCGGAATCGTCCTTTTGAACGTAACGGTCGACGATGATTTCATGATAATCCGACTCTTCTTCGCCCGACGCTTCGTCCTTCTCGGAGTCGTCCCCTTCCCCCTCTTCTTCGCCCCAGAAGCGCCAATAGAGGATCGGATCGGGAAAGAGGGTGCTCGCGTCGCGCAGCAGCTTCCCCCATCTGATGAAAATGCGCACGAGGGTCATCGAAAAAAGCGCGGTGAAAACGACGGAAAAGAAGAGGAGGGCGAGTTTCGAGAAGACGCCGTATCCCTCGGTTAGCTCCCCGCCCCAGCGACAGATCGCGACGATCGCCGCCAAGTCGAGCGGAAGACTCACGAAGAGGGAGATCAGCCAATTCTCCGCGTTCACCTGCGCCGACTCTTCGCGTATCAGGAAAGGCTCGTTGAATCCTTTCTGCTCGGGGTCAAAAATAGCGTCGATTGAGCTCGGAGAGGAGGCGTCGTTAGTCGGTTGCGCGGAAGAGGAGGGGTCGAGCGGCGGTTGCGCGGAAAATGTCGCGTTCTTCGTCTTCGCCTTCTGCTGAGACGATTGAAAGAAAACGTCGAAGAAGAATTTGCCGATAGGCTTCACCCAGAAGAAGGGGATACGCGCCACCCTTCCCAATTTACGCCCGACGTCGGAAATGAAATTCGGCGGCCCGGTGCGTTTATTGGGATGCAGAAACGCGTCGAAAAACAACCCATATGGGAAAAGAGCCAAGATAAGCAGCCCGGCCATGATTAAGACGAACCCAGGATCCAGGTCGAGCTTTCTGCAAAAGTACAAGCCCCCGGCGATCAGATACAACAAAGCCCCGCCGGACGAATCGTCGTCGTACCCTCTTCCGGCGTCATACCCTCTTCCGTCGTCATATCCTCTTCTATCCATCGAAATTCCTAATCCTCGCTATGACGTTCTAAAAATTATTCTCGCCAACGCCCTTCTTCGCGCGTGAAACCGACCGCCTTTCCCCAAGCGCTAAGAGCGCGAAACGTCGGAATACGCGACGCCCCGCGACGCGTCCCTTCCTCGACTCTCTCCGCGCGGAAAAGAAGGGAACGCCCCTCCGCGCCCCTTCCCGGTCAAAAGCGCGGGTTTATACTGAATAAACGACCGTCAACAACTATCGCGTCGAGGAGTCCCTTCGACCCGTCGTCATATAAGGAGATCGACGTCATGTCGCGCAACCCCGTGAAATATTCCCAGCTTCTAGCCGAATCCCTTCGTCAACGCGAACGTCCCGACGGGGGCGATCTTCCGCGTCCGCGCCTGCCGCTGGCGATCACGGGAGTGACGGGGGTCGCGGGTTACGCGGCGCTCGCGTATTTGCAATCGCGATTTCCAGGTCAAGTCTTCGGCGTCGTTCAGGAGTCGGACGTCGATTTCCCCGCGCCGGATCTCATCCGTTCGAGCCTTCGCGACTACGCCGAAATCGAACGGCTCCTCGACGAACGTAAAGTCGCGGCGATCCTCGACTGCGCGGGCAACTGCGCGCTCAAGGCGTGCCACCTCGATCCTCGACTCGCGCGCGAACTGAACGTGTCGATCGCGCGAAATCTGGCGCTCTACGCGCGAAAACGCGGGATTCGACTCGTGCATCTCTCGGTCGATCAGGTCTACGCGGGGCGTCCTCGCGGCGGTTTTCGCGAAGACGAGCCTCCCGTTCCCGCCGCGGCGTACGGTGAAACGATGATTCAAGGGGAGCAAGCGGTGGCGGAAATCGACCCTTACGCCGTCACGCTCCGAATCTCGATGCCGATGGGAATCTCCTTCAACGGTCACGCGGGGGCGATCGACTGGATCGCGGGGCGTTTCCGTCCGAATCGTCCAGCGACGCTCTATTACGACGAGGTTCGGACGCCGACGTACGTGGACGAGATGGCGCGCGTCTTTCGCGAATTTCTCGCGAACGACTACGCGGGTCTCCTCAACTGCGGGGGGCCGCGTCAAGTCAGCCTTTATCAGATGGCGCAGATCATCAACCGCGCGGGGGGCTTCGACGGCGAGCTCCTCTTTGGCATGTTGACGGAAGAATCGTGTCCCGTTCCTCCGCGCGTGCGCAACTGCTCGCTCGATTCGAGCAAGCTCTGCGAAGTTTTGGGGCGCCGCCCCTTCACGCCGTGGCCGGGGCTTGCGGAACTCATCCCCGATTCGCGAGAATGGCATAAACGGCGCCGCCCCGACGAACCCGGATCGACGCCGTACATGAATCGCGTCCTCGGATGCTCCCCCGCGCTCTACGCGTCGCGCGAGGAGTATCTTCAGAATCTTCTTTAAGGAGGGCTACTCGACCGCTTGTCGGGCGCGCAGCACGAAATTGTCGGCGCCGCGATCCTGGCACGCGGAGATAAGCCGCTGCACAAAGCCCATCGGCAAATCGGCGTCGCCGCGAATCACGATCGTGACGTCCGCGGGCTGAACGCGCCGCAGAGTGTGAAGAACGTCGAGCTCGTCCTTCAAGACGGCGCTGAAGGATGAGGCGCGAACGTCTCCCATTTCTAACGCGCAGCGCTTCGAACCGACGACGATCGTCTGATCGGGGAGGATCTGGAGCGTTATCATCTCGGGAGGCGCCGTCTCGGGGGGCTGCGCCAACTCGCTTTTGGGAAGCGCGATTTCTTCATGCTGCTCCGCCTGCGAAAAGTTCATCACGAGCGTAAAGAAGGAGATGAGGAGGAAGACGACGTCGATCATCGACGTCATATTCGGTTCCGTCGGCTCCATCGTAATCAGTTCGCGTTTCTTTCTCATAATGTCGTCCTCTTACGGCGCGCGTCTCTTATTTCGAGGGTGAGAAACGTCCCATGAAGGATTCGCTCACGACGGCGACGTCTAGGATGAATCGCGCGAGTCGATTTTTGAGAATATCATAGGCGGCAAGCGCGGGAAGCGCGATCGCCAAGCCCAGTTCCGTCGTAAAGAGCGCGGTGGCGATACCTTCGGCGAGCTTTTGAGGAGAAGGCGCCGCGCCGCCGGACGCGATCGCCTGGAACGACGCGATCATACCCACGACGGTGCCAAAGAGGCCGATCATTGGCGCGAGGTTCCCGATAAGCGCAAGATACCCAAGCTGATGTTCGAGGCGCATCGATTCGGCTTGCGTCACGTCCTGCATCGCCTGCGACGCTTTCTCGTATCCCGAAGGCATACGCGCCAAACCGGTGGAGAGCGCTTGTCCGAGAAGCGATTCGTTGTCCTTCGCGCACTCGTACGCCTCTTGGAAGCGGTTTTCGTCAATGAGCTTTCCGAAATCTTCGACGAGAGCTTCCGGGACGATCTGCGAGCGGCGCAGATTCACGATATTGATGACGATCAGCGCGACCATCGTCATGGAGAGGAGCGCGAAAACGACGGAGAAGAACCATCCGAGGGACCGGAACATCCACATGAGGTAGTTGTCGCTCTTTTTCGACTCTCCGGAATCGTCGGCGTCTCCGGATTCGGCGTCTCCGGATTCGGCGGCGACGGGTTGCGCGGCGGCGTCGGCGGCGACGGCGGCGGGAAGATCGGGAGCCGCCGCGGCGGGTTCAGACTCTTCGTCGAAGGAGAAGTCGTCCTGAGCGCAAGCGCCGCGCGTGGAAAAGGCGCACGCTAACGCGGCGAGGAGCGCGATGAAGACGCAAGCCTTCGCCGCGCGAGAAAACGTTTCCCGAATCAAGAAGGAGGGACGACGTCGAGTTATGAACATAGCAAAGCCTCTCAAGGTCAACCGTCCGCGCAGGGGCGGACGCTATTTTAAGGGACGGCGCGACGACGCGCGTCGTCAGGTCGATGGGGTCGATTAAGGTTGTACGTGGAATCGATCGCGTAGGCGTCGATCCGTCTCGATCGCGCGATCTTCGCGCCCGAGCTCTTTCCAGACGCCGACGAGCGCTTTGAGCGCGGCGACGCGTTCCGTCCGCGCTTGGGGATAGAGGAGGTCGACGTGCAGGTACGCGACTGCGGCCTCTTGCAGACGATCCGCGGCGACGCTCACGTCTCCGATCGCGTTGTAAATCCGCGCGTGACGCAGCGTCGCGTCGTCCGGAGTCTCCGCCAAGAGCGCGTTGAGAAGCGCGAGCGCCTCCGCGTGATCCCCCTCTTTCGAGGTCGCGCGCGCAAGGCCGATCCGCGCCTCCGATTTCTCCACGTCAAAGGCGTCCATATCGACGACTTCTTGGAAATACGTCTTCGCTTTTTCAAGGTCGTCCGCCGCAAGCGCCAGGCGCCCCAGTCCGAGCTTGCCGCGCGCCTTCACCGAGTCGGAATCCGCTTTCAAGAGCGAGTTGTACGCCCCTTCCGCGCGCTTGATAAAGGCGCCCGAGTCCTTCGCCGCGCTTTGCGCGTACGCGTAGAACGCGTCCCCGAGGAGACGGCATCCTTCGTAATAGTGGTAGCTCGTCGGATACTGCTGGACGAAGCGCGTCATCTCCGCTCCTCCCTCCTTGAGATCTCCCGCGCCTAAAAGCGCGAGATTGAGGGTCGCATACGCCTTATACCACGCGGCTTCCGCAGCGATCAGCGGCATGGAGTCCGGGTCGACGTCTTCAGGCGCGATACTCTTGAGTTTCTCAAGCGCCTCTTCGTAATTTCCGACTTCCGTCTCGACGCGCGCCGCAGACAATTCCATCGGCGCCGCGTCGTATTGCACCCATAAGACGCGCTCCGAAGGGATCGGATTCTCGTCGGGAGCAACGTCTTCCGACTCGCAGTTCATCGCCACGCCGTTCGGATCGACGCCGAGCGTCTCTCCTTGCGCCGTCCGCTCCTCGACTACGCCTTGCGCGTTCTTCTCCCAGTATCGGACTAGATCGACGCCGCGCGCGCTCGCGGGATTCCCCACGACGCTTAGGAGCGCGACGAAGCCCGCCGCCAAAGTAGCGAGTCCGCGCCGACTAGCCGCGACCACCCGCGACTCGACATTCTGTTTCGCGTTCGTTATTCGCATCGTTTCACTCGCTCGTTACTTCTTTTTCGTTAAATCTTTCGGGGACGCGACCCCGCGCAAACGCTGAAGCGCGCGGTACGCGTCGTTAAAATACTTGACCGATTCGGGCCCGTTGAAGCCCGCGTGCAACTGCGCGAGACGTTCCAACTCCATCTCCGCGTTCTTCGCCTGCGTCTCCTTCTCCTTCGGATCCTTCAACGCCGAGACGTAACGATAGCGCGTCCGCGCCTTCGCCTTGCACGCGTCGAAATAGAGCTCCTTCACACGCTCGTCCTTCGAGCCCGCCGCGCCAAGACGCTTCATGAGTCCGTTCCATCCCCAAAGCGTCTTGCCGTCCCCCGTCATGGCGAGGGTATAATATTTCGAATCGACGCGCCCCCACGCTTCAAGGAGCGTCGCGGCCTCCCACTGTCCGTCGACGTAATCGGGGCGTTTCTCCAAGATCGAGGTAAGGTTCTTATACGCGGTCGAGTATTTCTCTTCGTAACGCAGAATCTCGCAGACCTTCAGAAGGACGGCGACGCGCGAATCGGGAGAGGGCGCGAAGGTCGGGTCCGCGTCGATCTTCTGGACAAGCGTTTTGTAGACGTCGCGCGCCTTCGCGAAGTACGGAGCGGCTTCGGTTGACGTTTCCGCCGTCTTGCCGCGCAGCTCGCGTCCGATCGTCAAATACGCGTCGCCGGACCAGCGGAGCGCGGCGTAGTTCGATTCGTCCGCACGCGACGCCACGTTGTCCAAAAACGTCGCGAGCCCCTTCGCCGCGTCGAGCAATTCCGCGCGCTTCGACTCGTCCCCCGCGGACGCCTGATTCTTCAGGAGCGTCAACCGCTCCTCAAAGCGTCGACCGAGCGAGAGATAGACGTTCGTGAGCTTCTGTCCCGAGTCGGGCGAGTTCGCGGCGATCGCTTCGAGCTTCGCCATCGTCCCCTTCGCTTCGTCGAGTCGCGCGGGGTCGCTTCCTTGAACGAGGAGCGCGGAAGAGAGCGCGGCGATCTTAAAGGAATCGTCGATGAAAGAAGGGGCGTTCCCTTCCTCCGCGCGCGCGATGAGCGCCAACGCCCCGATTCGCGGATGCGTCAGCCACTTCTCCGCGTCCGCGTACGCGCCCTGCCGCACGTAACTCTGCGCCAAGAGGTACGCCGAATAGATCGCGGCGCCGTCGTCGTCGAGTTCCCCCGAGTCGGTCGTGATCTTGCGTTCGAGTCCGTCGTAGAGGTATTTTTGCGCGGCGGCGAAGAGTTTTTCGGGAGAATCGTCACCGGCGGAGTCTTGCGCCGAATCCTGCGCGTCGTCCGCCTGAGCGGAATCGGTCGCGGCGGCGTTCTTCTTCGACGCGAGAGACCATAACGCGCGTCCTAACGACAACTCGGCGGAGGCGCGGCGCGGCGAACTTTCCGGGATCTTCTCCAGCGCGGCGACCGCCCCGTCGATATCCCCCGCCGCGACGGCGTTCTCGAGCTGCGCGACGATCGCTTCCTGCGCTATGAGCGAATTCTCGTTCTCTCCCCACGTTTCCCCGCAGAACGCGACGTACTCCTCAACCTTCGCGTCGAGACTATCCGCCCCCGAGGAGTTTTGCGTATGCGCTTCTCCCTGAATCGCCTGCAACGCCTTGAGCGCGAGGACGCCCCCCTGCTCCGCTTCAGGACATTCTTTCTCATGCGCGACGCGATCCCCCGCGACGAACGCTTCTTCGTAACGGCCTAGATAATACGCGACTGCCGAATATCTGAGAAGGATCTTATTGACTTCGTCGCGCGCGGCGGTCGCGTTCTCGGCGTTGAGACTCCCGCGCTTGTCGGGAATCATTTCCTTCGCGCTCATGTCGAGAGCGACGCGGAACGCGTCAAGGGCGGCGATCGCGGCGGCGTCAAAGTCCTTTTGCGCCTCCTGCGCATATTCGGGGGACGCGGAATCGCGCGCCGTCTTCTTCTCCGCGAATATGGACGCGGCGCGATACGCCTCGTTCACCGCCGCGTCAAAATCGTCGACGTCGTTCGTCGAGAGCTTCTCGACGTCGAGCCCCTGGAAGAGCTCGTCTTGCAGAAGCGTTTTCGCCGCCGCCGCTTCCTCGTCGCGTCCGTTTCCGACCGCGCCGAGAATCTTCGCGCTCGCCAGCAAGAGTTTGTTCACGCTTTTCTTGTCTCCGACGTTGAGTTCTTTATAAACCGGATCGGTCGCGTCGACGAAGACTTGTTTACCCGCGTCGGCGTATTCTCTATAGTTCGACCGACGCGTTTTCTCCAGCGCCAGAAGGGCGGCTCCCGCGCGGCGTTGGATCGCGCGACCTTCCGCGCTTTCGTAAAAAGACTCGAGAAGATTAGCGTCGCGCCACGCTCGATACTTCTGTATAAACGTCATCTGTTCGACCGTCCCGCCGCGCTCTTCGACAATCTGCGAGTAAAGCGCGAGGGATAGGGTTTTAAGCGTGTAAAACTCACGCTCATACGGCAGAACGTCGATCTCCGAGAGGAGCGTAAGCGCGGCGTCGACCTTGCCGAGTTCGCGCTCGATCTGCGCTTCGTAAAGCCGCGCCTTGAACGCGAGCGGATACTGCTGATACGCGGAGAAGATTTTCGCGAATCGATCAGCGGCCTGCTCTAGCTCGTCGTTGCGCTCCGAAGACCCTTCGGGGTAGGTTCGGGCGATCTGAGCGCGCGCGTTCGCGTAACGCGTCATGAGGTCGATATGCGTCGCCTGCGCGCGTCGCGTCGCGTCGGCGGAATTAGCGGCGTTAGAATCCTGACCGCGACTCGCCTTGAGGCGTTCTGTCGAGAGCTTCGACGCGGCGGCGAGACTTTTCGACGCGTTCGTCATATAGACGCGCGCCTGCTCTAATTTCTGCGTTCGCGTCTCCTCCGACGCGCCCTTGCGATTCGCTTCGGCAAAGAGAACGTCGGCGCGACGCGTTTCGATATCCGCCGTTCCCGAGTTCGCCTCGAGCGCAAACTCCCCGGAAGGAGATTTTTCGAGATATTTCGCGAAGGCGTCCTGCGCCTCGTCCCACAGGGCGTCGCGACGCGCTCCCGTCGCTTTCGCCGCCTCCTCGAAGGCCGCCTCGCCGATGCGATAATCGAGCACGTCGTTGAGCTCGGGGGGCGCGGAACCGTCGTTTTGCAACTGCTTCAGGTAAACGAGCGCGACGTCGTCGTATCCGCGAGTCTTGAGCGCGTCAAGAAACGCCGCCCAATCTTCAGCGGCAAAAGAGCGCGACGCGATGAAAATCAACGCGCAGATAAACGCCGTCGTCGCCAGGCGAACTCGCGCGCGACCTTTCTCTTCTGTTCGCTGCGTTCGATACATCTTCTCTCTCTACATGGAACGTGGACTCTAAAAGAACGATGAATAGGTCTAGCCTAATCCAATCTTATCATACATAGATTTCGGTCAAAAATCAATTCTCTATTAAGAGAAACTCTCCCAAGACGCGTCAACTTTCTCCGCCAAGCGTTTTTCGAAAAAATAATTCGCGTCTTGCGTCCCCCTTCGATATAATGGGAACACGCCGTCCTTCTCGTCCTCTCGTCTCGTCAAAGCAGAAAGGGTCTCGCCATGCCAACAGCCGTCCGCCGTCGCGTCTTTCTTGCGTTATGCGTCCTCCTGACGCTCCTCGCCGCGCCGCGACTTTTCGCCGACGAACTCCCGCGGTTCGACCATTCTCAATGGCGCGAAGACGGCTTTCCTTTCCAACCGAGTCGCGACGTCTTCGCGCTCCGCGACCTCTGGAACGCGCTTGAAGCCGCCCCGGACGCTATTCCTTTCGCTCGCGCCGAGACGATCCAGCTTCGCGCCCAAGGCGGCAAGCTCCTCTCCTTCCAAGGGCGACTCCTACGCGTCGACCGCGTCCAGATTCCCGACGCCGAGACCTTTTACGATCTTTGGATCCTGCTGCCCGACTCGAAGCGCGATCCGATCCGCGTCCTCTCCAAGACGCTCCCCGACGGGCTCGACGTCGACGCCGCGCCCTTGCCGCGCCGCGCGGGGGATCCGAACGCAAAATATCGGCGCGAAACGGTCGAGGGAAAGGGGGTCTATTATCGCGCGACGAGTTACGACGCGGGGGAAGATCTCCTCACGACGCCGACGCTTGCGTGCGCTGATTTTCGCGTCGCGGAATCGGCGGTCGAGTCGACTCCCGATTCGGAGAGCGGTGGGCTTCTGATGAAGATCGCGGCGATTCTTGCGTTGGGAACGCTCTGGTTCGCGTTTCGAGGGGGGCGCTTCTTGAAGGTGAGAAAGTCGGAAGTCGCGGGCGCTTTCTTGTGCGTTTTAGGGGTGAGTCTGGGTTCGCTTTTCGGGCAAGACGACGAGGGAGCGAAGACGCCGCGCGACGTTTTTTGGAGCGTCGTCGCGGGCGCCAGCGAGGAGAAGTGGTCTGCGGAACTTGGCGAAAATCGACCGCGCCTCGACGCGCCGACGGAGGCTGGGCGCGAACGCAGAGAGACGGCGCTGGGAGTTCTCGCGAGGGGAGAGCGTCTTCTTAGCGCGGACGCGCTTCTGGCAAGGGGCGCGGAAGAGGTTGAACGCGTTGAAGGGCGCGTCGCGCGGATCGAAAGTCTCGCGCTCGACGTCGCGGAGGCGCAACGCGTCGAAGGGGGGGCGCTCTATCGCGTGGAGATCGCGGCGGAGGGCGCGGAGAACGGCGGCGAAAGAGAACGCGCGGCGCTTTATTTGACGCGTCTCCCGCGCTTCGAGGCGCCGGACGGTTTCTTCGACGCGCCGCGCGGAAAGACGTCGGCGTCGGGAGTTGGAGAGCGCGTCGCGGCGCTGGGGATTCGCTTCGGAGCGGAGGAGGGCTCGCGCGTCTTCTTGGGGACGCGGCTCGAATGGCTTCCTGAGGACGCGCCGCTGGGTCGCGCGGGGGTCGATTTGAGCGCGTTCGAAGAGACGCGCGTCTACTCGCGCGACGCGTACGAAAAAGAAAAGGATCCGCAGAGACGTCGCGAAATTATCGGAGCGCTTCGGTGGCGAACGGAAGATCGCCGCTCCTTCTACGGTTCGCTCCGCGCGTACGCGGAGGGGAAGGTCAAGGACTCGCGGGGAGGAGTCGACGAAGTCGCGCTCTTCAATCGCGCGGAGTCGAGTCAGGGTCGGCGCGTTCGTCTCGAGGGCTGGACGCGTCGGGTGAATATGATCCTGATCGACGACGCGGAGGTTCGCGCGACGACGGGGCTCGAGAAGTATTATCAGATCTTCTTCTTCACGAAGGAATCGCAAGGATGGCCGATCGTCCTTTGCGCGCCGGAACTTCCCGCAGGGCTCGAGACGGGGAGCGGCGAGGGGTATCGTCGCGAGATCGAGATCGACGGATTCTTCTACAAGACGTGGGCGTATCGTTCGTCGGCGCCCGTTGCGGGAAAGGAATCGGAGGAGCCGCAGGACGTCAAGAAGTGGACGCGCGCGCCGGTGCTTGTGGGTCGGGTTGCGAGCGTCGCGCCGCCGGAAGAGGAGGAAGACCTGGGAGGAGCGCCATGGAACGCGTCGGAAATCTTCGTCTCCTTTACGATCTTAGCGGTCGCCTGGGTTCTTCTGCGGCGCCGCGCGAGGCGCCCTTCGCAAACGCAGAGAGGAGTAGGAGAAAGGTCGCGTTTGCATCCGTAAAGGAATCGTTGCACAGAATTTATTTTAAAGAAATCGCCTATCTTCCGTATTTTTTTTAGTATTTGCGCCCCAATGTTCTTGACGCGAGGGGCGGCGATTGTTAGAATAGTTCGACACAAAATCGTTTCTTAACGATCTGTGTGAGAGAAGCATATGGGAGCCGCCTTAATCCTGAGGCTCCATTTTCTGTTTTAACGTAGGATGAATTACGAATGAAAAAAACACTGCTGGCGCTCTTTGTCGCGTTTTTGGCGACAACGGGTCTAACGGCGTCGGAAATTACCCCTCAGGGGATGGAGCAACTCAAAACCGAGTGGCTTTTCCAATGCGACGACGAACCGACCTTTGAGAAGGCGAAACAAGAGATTGGATATGCGCGCGATCTCGCCGATCGTCTTTCCGATCTCGACGACGCACCCGATTTCGACGAACAACTCGCGAAACTCGACGAACTCGAAAAGAAGATTGACGGCGCGACCGAGACTCCCGAACTTGCCGAGGAGCTTTACCTCGAAGTTCGCAAAGTCAAGCGCGATATCACCTTTATGAACCCGCTTATCGACTTCGATAAGATCGTCCTCATCGACAACCCGTATCCGAAAGGGAAGCCGGGAGACGCGACGGACGAATGGGGTCATGAAGCGCGTCATCGAAACGGTTTCATGGCGGAACCGGGCGGGAAGCTCCTCATCGTCGGTTTGAACCCCGGCGGCGAAGTCGTCGACGTCCTCAAGGATCATGAAGGCAGCTTCTGGCGTCCCGACGTCTCCTACGACTGCAAGAAGCTCCTCTTCTCCTTCCAGCCTAAAGGCGACAAGTCTTTCCACCTCTACGAGTGCAATCTCGACGGTTCCGAATTCAAGCAGTTGACCTTCGGCGATTACGACGATCTCGACCCGATCTACACGCCCGACGGCAAAATCACCTTCTGCTCCAGCCGCCAGCACTCTTACGTCCGTTGCATGCCGATGACCCACTCCTTCGCGGTCACGCGTTGCGACGCCGACGGTAAGAACATCTACGTCATCTCCGCCAACGGCGAACCGGAATATCTCCCCTCCATGCTGAACGACGGTCGCGTCATCTTCACGCGTTGGGAATATACCGACAAGGCTCTTTGGCGCGTTCAGTCCCTCTGGACCATGAATCCCGACGGCACGAACCAGCAGACCTTCTACGGCAACCAGTCGACTTGGCCCGACGTCCTCACCGAGGCCCGCGCTATTCCGAATAGCTCCAAAGTCATCTTCACCGCCGTCGGTCACCATGCTTGGTTCAACGGCTCCATCGGCATTATCGACCCCACCGCCGGTTTGAACTATCCCGACGGTCTCGATCGCGTCACCCGCGAAGTCGCGTGGCCTGAAGTCGGCAACGGCCCGACCGATCCCGCCCCGAAAGTCGACTATCACGAATCGGGTAAAATCTTCGCGTACAAGACCCCCTATCCTCTTAGCGAAGAATATTTCCTCGTCAGCGCGCGCGAAGGCGGCCACCTCTACAGCGGTTCCGACAACGGTTGGTTCTTCCGTCTCTACCTTATGGACGTCTACGGCAACAAGGAATTGATCTATCGCGGCGAGTATAACGCGTATCACGCGATTCCCGTCGTCAACCGCGAAGGTCTCTACCCCGTCAAGCCTGACGTCGTCAAGTGGCCCAAGATCGGCGTCGGCGAAAAGCCCGCTCCTGGCGAGCTCTACTCCAACAACGTCTTCGAAGGCACCGAAAAGTATCCGGAACTCAAGAAGAACGGCAAGTACATCCGCGTCGTACAGATGGATCCCAAGACCTACACGACGTGGAACAAGACGGTTCAGCACGACGGTCCCGCCGTCTCCGTCTTCCAGGCGGACGGCGTCAAGCGCATCCTCGGAACCGTTCCGATCGAAGACGACGGCAGCGTGAACTTCAAGGTTCCCGCAGGCGAAGCGATCTTCTTTGAAATGCTCGACGCGGAAGGTCGCGCCATCCACGTCATGCGCACCTTCACCAGCGTCATGCCCGGCGAACGCCGCGGTTGCACAGGCTGCCATGAATCGCAGCTCAACACCCAGGCGAACGTCGCCGCCGACGGCGCTCAAGTCGGTAAAGCGGTCACGCGTCCCGCCAAGGATCTCGAACAGCCCAGCTGGGGGGCCGCAGAATCGATCTCCTACAAGCGTTTCGTCCAAGATCCCGTCATTGAAAAGTACTGCATCAAGTGCCACGGCGATCCTGAAAACAAGGCGTATCAGACGATCAACATGACCTGGCGTCCCTCCACTAAGGGTTGGTGGGCGTGGGTTCATCACCGTCCGGACGACGTCAGCCCCTTCTATGAACCCTACATGACGTTCGTCACCGGCGACACCCCGTGGGGCGGCGCGAAAGAACGCGACGAACACAACGTTCCTAAGAACATCGCCGGCCTCTTCATCGTCGAAGCTTACGGCACGAACGATCCCGACAACCTCAGAACGCTCCCGCCGTACTCCGCGTACTCCCCGGTCAGCCGCCTTGCGCACAACGCTCTCTCCGGAGAACACCACGGCGTTAAGGTTGAAGGCGAAGCGCGCGAACGTCTCATTGCCTGGATCGACGTCAACGGCCCGTACCTTGGCGACGAAGAAATCCGCGCCATGTACGACCCGGACAGCGTCGCGATCAACACGGCTCCGAAGATTCGCCCGCGTATCGCCACCGCGCCTAAGATCAACCGCTTCGACGTCCGTCAAGACGGCGACACCAGCGCCTTCTTGCCCCCGCTCAAGCTCCTCCCCAACGCGGATCCCAAGTTCGACCCGAACAAGCGCGTTCAGGACGCTCAGCTTGAAATCGCCCTCGCGGAAGTCAAGAACGACAACGTGAAAGTCGAACTGGTCGGCGCCAACTACGGCCCTGGCGAAGAAGCCGAACGCGTCGACGTCCTTGAAAAACTCAAGGAATACTTCAACGGCTCGCGCGTCATTCCGCTACCTGCGGGCAAGAAGTACAACGATATCTTCGGCGATCCGGTCTTCGGCAAGGTCAAGACCCTCCGCATCGCCTATCGCATCAACGACGGCGACGTCATCCACGCTTCTTTCAACGAAAACCAGACGATCATTCTCCCCAAAAAGTGAAAATGATTCGTTCGCGGTAAACTAAACGCCAAAAGGCGTCTCGAAATTCTCGGGACGCCTTTTCTTTTGATCGCGGTTCTTCCAAAGCGATTCGTCAAAGTCTCTCTATAATCTCTTTATTCCTCGACGCTTTCTATCGCCTTTCTCGCGCGTTTTGACGCGTTATTCAATCTACCGTCTTTTATGTCGACCGCTCCTTTAAACGCGCGTAAAGATCATTGCAGGACCGTTGAGTTTGACGATATGACTAGGCGATAAAAAAGGCGTTCCGAGTCGAACTCGAAACGCCCTTTGTTAGCGTTCAGAAGACTTCGCGGCGCGTTAGAGCGCGATGCGGAGCGTTCGGATCATGTCGAGGTATTCTTCGTCAAGAACCTCGTCGTCGTGAAGTACGGCGCGATATTCCTTGTAGAGGCGCTCCGCTTCCATACAGTCCGCGATCGCGCGATCCTTTTCGCAGCGTTCAAGGAACGCCTGAATCCGCTCGTAGTAGAGCTCCGTCAACGCGCGGAAATTATCGTTCACCCAGCGCTTCACCAGGAATTTACGACCTTCCTCGCCCCCGCAGCCGCAGCCGCACGAGCCGCAGCCGCAAGAATCGCCCTCTTCGCAACCGTATTTCTTATCGTCTTTACCGCACGTACATTCTTTGCCTTCTTGACAGCCGCACTTGCAGTCAGGCCCGCAATCGCATTGCTTGTCGTCTTTACCGCACGTACATTCTTTGCCTTCTTGACAGCCGCACTTGCAGTCAGGCCCGCAATCGCACTTCTTACCGTCTTTACCGCACGTACATTCTTTGCCTTCTTGACAGCCGCACTTGCAGTCCGGCCCGCAATCGCATTGCTTGCCGTCTTTACCGCACGTACATTCTTTTCCTTCTTGGCAACCGCATGTGCAATCCGGTCCGCAATCGCATTGCTTGCCGTCTTTACCGCACGTACATTCTTTGCCTTCTTGACAACCGCACTTGCAGTCAGGCCCGCAATCGCACTTCTTATGGTCGTGAGAATCGCAACCGCAACTGTCGCCGCAGTGACAGCGCTCCCCGCACGAACCTTTCGAAGCGCCGTCTTCTCCGAGTGTTTCGATGAGAGAATCGGCGATTCCTCTCTGGAGCGCAATGGCGTGGGAGAGATCTTTGATCGTCGTCGTCGCGCTCTCGCGTCCCTTTTGGAGCGCCGCGCGACGCTGATACGCGATCGCGAGCCCTTCCATTAGAGGCAGTTCGCCGGAATCGCCAAAGGTTTCAAAGGCGTCGATAATTGAAGAGTAGAGTTTCTCGGCGTCCGCTTTTCGTTCGAGCTTCATAAGCAACTCGCCGCGCTGGAGGGTCGCGTCGAAGAGGTCGACGCACGCGTCCTGTTCCCCTAGGGCGATCGTCTTCTGATACGCGGCGCACGCTTCGCGGAGGAGCTCTTCGGCGTTTTGCAAATCTTCCTTCGCGCGCGTCGCGGTCGCGGCGACGTAACCGACGAGCCCGTCCGCCAAATCGCGAAGATATTGCGTCGCCCCGCCGTTGATGAGCGCGCGGTAGACGTCGATCGCATTGCGATATGCCAGGGAGGCTTCGGCGGCCTCGGACGAGCCGAGGTCGTCTTCGTCGAGGGTCGCGCGTAAGAAGCTCGCTTTCGTCGCGTAGGTTTTCGCGAGATAATAGAGAGCTTCGGAATCCTTATACTCGGGCTTTTCCGACAAAACGCGGAATTCTTCGGCGATTTCGTCGAGGGCGTTGAAGCTTTCGGCGTGATCGCCGCGTTCAAAGGCGATCGACGCGCGATTCAATCTGATTCCGAGGAGGTCGATAGCCGCTTCCTTGTCGCCGCATTCGGCGATGCGCGTATTAGCCTCTTCCGCGCGCGCGTATTCGTCGTCCGCCGCGTCAAGATCGCCGCAATCGTTGAGGAGAATCCCGTAGTTCAGGCGCCCCGCGGCGACGCGCTTGAGGAGCGGGAGAGATTCGCCGAACTCGCCGACGAATTCGTAATAACGTGTAAAGGCGGCGCCGTAATCGTCGCAAGCGGCGTCCTCTTCCCCTTCTTCTTGGAGTCGCGCGGCGCGCGAAAGATAACATTCGATCAGCTCGTCGAGGAGCTCGCGCTTATTCTCCTCGTCCCTGTCGTCGTCGAGAGTTTCGACGAGTTCGTTAATCCGCGCGTTTGTCTGTTCCACGTATTCCTGATATTCCTTCAACTCCTCTTTGGAGAATCGGAAATCGGCGTTTTCTGCGTCGTCGTCATGATCGTCGTCTCCTCCGCCACAACCGCAACCGCAACCGCAATGAATCGCCGTCAACGCGCCGCAGCACGCGCCGACGGTAAGAGCGGCGGGCGAGGTCATGAAATCTACGAGAGCCTGAAAAAGAGTATGCGTCATATTAGGAACTTTCCCTTTTGCATTGCCGCGTTCGCGCCCGAAACGTCCCGTTCGCCCTTCGAACCAGGAACGCGTTCCTTTCGCCAACGCGCGACATATTCTTTGAATTATATAAGATTAGGCGAAACCAACAAGGGAAGACGGGGTTTACTCTATCATGAGGCGCGCAGTAAGTCGACACGATAGCTCAAAGAAGATTTTTGTGTGAGAAATATTTCTTTAGAAGTGTTGACGCGGGGAAATTTGGTCGATATACTGTTTACGCACAACCAGTTTTTTAAAGGACAATTGTGAACAAAAACCTTTACGGAATGTTTGTAAAAAACGTCCTTCTCGTCGAGGGGACTGATTTTTGGACTAAATGAACGCGACTGCGTTCTTTTATTACATAGTTTTATAAAACCCTTATTTTTCTTGGAATAGGCAATGAATAAGAACATTATCCGACGCGGCTTTACCCTCGTTGAGCTTCTTGTCGTCATCGCAATCATCGGTATCTTAATTGGTCTCCTCCTTCCCGCCGTCCAAGCGGCGCGCGAAGCGGCTCGTCGTATGCAATGCACGAACAACCTCAAGCAGTGGGCTCTGGCCGTTCACAACTACGCCGACATTAATAAGCAGTATCTGCCCCTCGGCGCGACTATGGGCGACTCTCCGGCCCATGGACTTAACAACGACAAACGTTGCACCTGGGTTCCGCGTATGTACGGTTTTGTCGAACAAGCCGCGCTCGCTCAGCAGTACGACTTCAGCAAACACTTTCACCAGTATCCGAACAACCAAGAAGGAAATTCCAACCGCGATCCTCAGGCGTGCGAAAGCGCGAAGTTCAGCATCATGTACTGCCCGAGCGACAAAGTCGATAATGAAATCGCTCCTTCCGAAACGTACGGTCGTTCTCGTATGAACTACGTCGGTTGCACAGGTTACCACGCTTATAGCCACGGCGACGACTGTAATCCTCAGCACGCTCACCTCTACACGAAGTTCGACGGCGCTTGCTTCAAACTCAGTAAGTTCGTCACCCTTGCGGAGATCACCGACGGAACCTCCAATACGATGCTCTTCTCGGAACTCCTCCTCGTCAACGGCACGACCGACGGCGATAAGCGCGGCGACGTCTACAACGACGAACGCATGGGGTCCATGTTCAGCACGCTCCTGACGCCGAACTCCTCTTCTCCCGACGCAATGTACTCCGGCACATGTCCTGACGTCTCGTCGGCGGCCGGCGCGAGCGATCCTCGTCGTCCTTGCGTCGAAATTGCCTCCACCGAATACTACGCGGCGCGTTCCAACCACTCCGGCGGCGTCAACGCCGCGATGGCCGACGGTTCCGTCCGCTTCTTCTCCGACACGATCGCCGCCGACACGTGGAAGGCGATCGGTTCGACCCGCGGCGGCGAAACGGTTTCGGAATGATCTCCTGTTAATATGACGGCGGAGCTTCCTCGTTCCGCCGTTTCTCCTTACATAAAATGAAAGTCGAACGCATGAAAAATAAATTCCTTCTTCTCGCCGCACTCTGCTGTTGCGCGCTCGTCGCGGTTGGTTGCAGTAAAGGTCCCAAACTCCTTCATATCACCGGATCGGTAAAGGTTGCCGACGAGACGGTCGACACGGGCTCCGTCACCTTTAAGTCTTCCGACGGTCAGGGCGCGGCCTACGGCGCTCCCATTAAGGACGGCGTTTTCGAAGCGGAGGTTCCCGCGGGAGATTACAACGTCACCTGCCTTGGCGGCAAGGTCGTCGGCGAATTCGCCCCCGATCCCCTCTATCCGGATCGAATGGCTCAACAAATTGAAGACTTCCCCGCCGTCGCCTTTACGGAAAAGATCGCCGTGAAGATCGAGAAGAAAGGACAAGTCGTCGACATTGTCTACACGGGCGAAGGAAACGTCGAGTGATTCCTTCTCTCTCATGACCGAGAACCGAACGCCTACCACCGCGGTAGGCGTTTTTTATTTCCGCGCTTGACGCTTTTCGCTCCTTCCTCTACAATAAAGAACGAACAAGCGTCGTGAGGTTCCATAGGAAGGAAGAGCCGCACCGCGGTAAAAGGCGAGCTGATCGACGTCCGTTTCACTCTTTAAGACAGGAGTTAACTCATGTCTGTCAATTCGTCTCGACGCGCGTTCACGCTCGTCGAATTACTTGTCGTAATCGCGATTATCGGAATTTTGATCGGTCTTCTTCTACCCGCCGTTCAAGCGGCGCGCGAAGCGGCCCGACGTATGCAATGCACCAATAACCTGAAGCAGTGGGCGCTCGCCGTTCACAACTACGCCGACATTAATAAGCAGTATCTGCCCCTCGGCGCGACGAACGCATACACCCCCAACGCCGGGCTCAATATCGACAAACGCACCAGCTGGCTCCCACGTATGTACGCGTTCATCGAACAGACGACGCTGGCGAATCAGTACGATTTCGGCAAACATTTTTATCAATATCCTAACAATCAGGAGGGCGCAAACGCAAGTCGCAATCCTCAAGCGTGCGAAAGCGCGAAGTTCAGCATCCTGTATTGCCCGAGCGATCAAGTCGACAACGAGATCGCCGCGTCGGAAACCTACGGACGCGCAAGGTGCAATTACGTCGGTTGCTACGGCTATCACGCCTTCTCGCACGGAGACGAAGTGAGAGAGGAGCACCACGACCTCTACACGGTCTTCAAGGGCGCGGCTTTCAAACTGAGCAAATTTGTCACCCTTTCGGAATTTACGGACGGAACGTCAAACACGATGCTCTTCTCCGAAGTTCTCCTCAACTCTGGCGGTAAAGACGCGGATAAGCGCGGCGACGTCTACAACGACGAATGTAGCGCTCCTTTCTACGCGACGATCCTCACTCCGAACTCGAGCACGCCCGACGTCATGGGCAGCGGCAACTGTCCCGACGTCACGGCGAGCGCGGGCGCGGTCAATCCTCGGCGTCCTTGCGTCGAAGTCGCGGGTAGCGAGTATTACGCGGCGCGTTCCAACCATTCGGGCGGGGTCAACGCCGCGATGGCGGACGGATCCGTTCGCTTCTTCTCCGACACAATCTCCGCAAACGCGTGGACCGCTTACGGCTCCACCCAAGGCGCGGAAACGGTTTCGGAATGATCTCGATTCACTAGAACGCGAAGATATGAAAGGAAGAAACGATATGGCCTTACGTTCAAACGCCGTTGCCGCGCTTCTCATCCTGTGCGGTTGCGCCATTCTCGTCGGTTGTAGCAATAAGGATCGCCTCTACAAGATCTCCGGAACCGTCACCGTCGCCGGTGAACCGATTCCTCAGGGGACGATCACCTTCACCCCCGTCGACGGAGTCGGACGCGACTGCGGAGCCAAGATTATCGACGGCAAATTTGAAGCGCAAGTCACGCGCGGCGAAAAGCGCGTGAAATGCATCGGCGCCAAGATTATCGGACAGATCGCGCACGATCCGCTCTATCCCGATCGCCTCACAAACGAGTACCAAGACTACCCGGAAGAGGTCTTCAAAGAAGAGATAGTCGTCGAGATCCAGAAGAATAAGCAAGTCGTGGATGTGAACTTCACCGCCGAGGGAATCGACCTCAACGCGCCCCCCGAGCACGAGCACGAACACGGACATTCTCACTGACACGATAGGATAAGATAATACAAGCGCGTCGATTTCCGAACGGAAGTCGGCGCGTTTTCGTTGCTGAAAAAAGAGGGTTTGACAAAACTTGTCAAAGGATTGAGCCGATATAAGATAAAGCAAAATAGGCGTCCGACGTTGGGCGCAGTCTACGGAACCATAAGAGGAAGATCAATGCTGCGAGTTTTTAACACGCTGTCTCGAACGAAAGAAGAATTTCAGCCGGTCAATGCGGGCAAAGTGGGGATGTACCTCTGCGGTCCGACGGTCTACAAACCCAGCCACATCGGTCATATGGTCGGTCCGACGATCTTTGACACAATTAAGCGGTATCTCGTCTACTCGGGTTACGACGTGACGTGGGTCGTGAATATCACCGACGTCGACGACAAACTCATCGCCGAGTCGAACGCGCGCGGAATCCCCATGAGCGCCGTCGCGGACGAGATGACCGAGGACTATAAGAACAACCTCAAAGCGATGGGAGTCGACACGATCGACGTTTTCCCGAAGGCGACCGATTATATCAAGCGAATCGTCGAGTTCACGCAAGACTTGATCGACAAAGGGTACGCGTACGAATCGGAAGGGGACGTCTACTACGACGTCGCGAAGTTCCCGGAATATGGGAAGTTGAGCAACCGCACCCTGGAGCAGATGAGCGGCGAAGGAGGCGGCGCGGCGGATCGCAAACGCTCTCCCTTCGACTTCGCCCTCTGGAAGTCCGCCAAGCCCGGCGAACCCTCCTGGGACTCCCCATGGGGTAAAGGGCGCCCCGGCTGGCACATCGAATGTAGCGTCATGAGCTGCTCGATCCTCGGCGAAACCTTCGATATTCACGGCGGCGGCCTTGATCTTCAGTTCCCGCATCATGAAAATGAAATCGCGCAAAGCGAAGCGCGCAACGGTTGTCTCATGGCGAAATACTGGATGCACAACGGGCTCATGCAGGCGTCAAACCAGGTCGGAAAAGTCGGCGGACGCAAGACGCGCGACGCGGAAGCGAAAGAAGGGGACTACGCGTCTCAAGAAGCGGGAAAGATCAGCAAGTCGAAGGGCGCCTCCGCGTTCCGCGACCTCCTCAAGAAGTTCAGCGGCGAACATATCCGCTTCTTCCTCCTCTCCAGCCATTATCGCCGCCCTATCGACTATAGCGAAGAACGTCTGCAAGAAGTCGGCAAGGGACTCGAAGGGTTCTATCGTTATTTCAAGCGTTTCGAAGAGGCGACGGGTCGATCCTTCTACGACCTAAAGGCGGCGACGACTCGCGCCGACGGCGACGCCTACGAAAGCGAAGCGCCGATTCCTGCGGATTTCGCCGAGTTCGCCGCGATCGTCAAGGGGTTCCGAAACCGATTCCTCGAGGCGATGGACGACGACTTCAACACAGCGGGGGGAATGGCGGTCTTCTACGATTTCCTACGCGCGCTCAATAAGTTCATCGAAGAAAATAAGCTCGAAACGGAGAAGAATGAGAGCGCGATTCAAGCGCTCGTCGCAGGAACGACGGTCTTTAAAGAGTTGACGTCGACGCTTGGCCTCTTCCGCGAACCGGTCGCAGAGGAATCGGAGCAGAACGACGCGCTCGTCGAACCGCTGATGAACCTCCTTATCGATCTTCGCCGCAACGCGAAGAAGAACAAGGATTTCGCGACCGCC
The DNA here is from genome assembly GCA_004556055.1 of Planctomycetaceae bacterium. Classification (GTDB taxonomy): domain Bacteria; phylum Planctomycetota; class Planctomycetia; order Pirellulales; family Thermoguttaceae; genus RUG369. Next base: position 34,250 of record SFIW01000016.1, on the reverse strand, counting down.
GACGAAATCCGCAACCGTCTCAAAGATCTCGGAATCACCCTCGAAGATCGACCGGGAGGCGTGTGCGTTTGGTCTAAAGAAACGAAATAAGTTTTAGAAAAGAAGACCGCGCGTCTATTTGCGCGGTCTTTTTAATTCGTCTTTGAGACGATTAACTTTGCCGGGAGACAGAAAGTATGGTCAATGCAAATATCTAGTCGATTTACGATAGCGCTGCATGTCTTCGCGTGCCTTGACGAATTTCAAGGTCAATTTAAGCTCACGAGCGATCTTCTCGCGGGGAGCGTGAACGTCAATCCGGTGGTGATTCGGAAGATTTTGGGTCAATTAAAGAGCGCTGGGCTTGTGAACGTCGCGCGCGGCGCAGGAGGCGCGTCGATCGCCAAACCCCTCTCTGAGATCACGTTTCTGGACGTCTACAACGCGGTGGAATGCGTCGAAGACGGTCAACTCTTTCATTTTCACGAGAGGCCGAACGAAGCGTGCCCGATCGGTCGGAATATCCACGCGATTCTCGACGCCAAACTTCAGCGCGTCCAAAACGCGATGGAACGCGAACTTGCGTCGATCACGCTGGAAGAAGTGAAACACGACTTCAAAAGTCGGTTGTAACTATTGACATTACAGAAATCAACGATAGAATCTTCTCCAACAGTTGTAAACATAACAATTACAATAAAGGAGATTTCTAATGAGCGTCTATACGAAGTATCATGTTTCTCAGGATCAACCGCGCGTAGAGTTGCACGACAATCTCTCCCTCACGGGGGCGGAGGTAAGCGTCAACGCGCTTCCTGCGGGGGGTAGCGTTCCTTTCGCGCACGCGCACAAGCAGAACGAAGAGATTTACTGCGTGACGTCGGGGCGCGGGAAGGCGATTATCGACGGAGAGACGATCGAGCTCGTCGCAGGGGATTGGCTTCGCGTCGCGCCTGAAGGTCGGCGTCAGTTCTTCGCGGCGGAGGACGAAGGGCTTTCCTATATCTGCATCCAGGTCAAAGCGAACTCCCTCGAAGGGTATACCATGACCGACGGGATCATCTGCTGATCCTCTTCCCTACTCCGCATCTCTCGCAAGTTAATAAAAAAGGCCCGGAAGCGACGAGGCGTCCGGGCCGGATGCGCGTTTCAAAACGCCTTACGCGCGTTCCTGAAGCGCTTTGATCAACTTGGGAACGACGTCGTTGAGGTCGCCGACGATTCCGTAATGCGCGATCGAGAAGATCGGCGCCTTCGGATCGCTATTGATCGCGACGATCTTCCCCGCGTCTTGGATTCCGACGCGATGCTCCACCGCGCCGCTAATTCCGACGGCGACGTACAGGTCGGGACGAACGATCGTTCCCGTCTGTCCGATCATGCGCTCTTCTTCAATATACCCGCTCTGGGTCGCGGCGCGCGTCGCGCCGACCGTGCCTCCAAGCGCCGCGGCAAGATCGTAGATCAACTTGAAGTTTTCGCGACTCCCTACGCCCGCGCCGCCGCCGACGATGATCTTCGCGTTCTTCAAATTGACGCCCGATTCGCGTTCAATGCGATCGAGAACCTCGACCGCAAAGAGGGAGTCGTCGAACGCGATCTCTTCTTTGATCGTTTCGCCCTTGCGGTCGTCGTCCCATTCCGGCGCGGGGAAAACGCCTTCGCGAACCGTCGCCATCTGCGGCGCGTGATCCGGCGCGACGATCGTCGCAAGCATGTGCCCGCCAAAGGAAGGACGGCGCAACTGAAGGATATTCTTGTATTCTTTACCCGTTTTCGGATCCTGATAATCGCCGATCTCCAGCGAGATGCAGTCCGCCGTCAGGCCCGTTTCGAGCGCCGCGGCGACGCGCGGAGCCACGTCCCTACCGGTGGCGGAAGCCCCGTAAAGGACGATCTGCGGCTCGTATTTCTCGATCAACGCGCGAATCGCATGCGCGTACGGCATGGTCGTGTAGTTCTTAAGCTTCGGATTCGCGACAAGGTAGACGCGATCGGCTCCGTACGCAACGAGCGCGTCGGCGAGACACGCGACCGACTCGTCGCCTATAAGAACCGCGCCGACTTTGACGCCAAGGGCGTCCGCAAGTTTGCGCGCCTTGCCGCATAACTCGTAATCTAACTCGCACAGCGACGCGCCATGCTGTTCTGCGAAGACCCAAACTTCGCCTTGGGGATTGATAGTCGTCATAAGAATCTTTCCTAAGTCTCCGTGTTTCTTATTCCCTCGCGCGACGATTAGAGCGCGCGCTCCTCGACGAGTTCGGCGACAAGCGCCTTCATTCCCTCAAGGGTCGGTTCAAACTCTTTGTATTCGCTCTTCTTCAACACGATCGGAATCGCGTCGACGACCTTTGTCGGAGAACCGTTGAGTCCGCAACGCGCCGGATCCGCGTCGATATCGGCGCAGGTCCATTCTTCCAAGCGGTCTTCGGGCGCGAGCGCGGCGCGGTCGGCGACCTCGGAAGGAACGCGCTTGTGCTTGTGGCGCATGACCTTGATCGCGGCGAAGGGGCGCGGTTCGTTCGTCTCCGACAAGACGGACGCCAAGAGGGGCAAGGACGCGGTCACGGTTTCCCAGCCGGAACCGGTCGCGCGGCGAAGCGTCGCCTTCTTGCCGTCGACGTCGACGATCTGAACCATGTACGAAACTTGAGGAACGCCGAGTCGCTGCGCGCACTCGGGACCGGTCTGCCCCGTGTCCCCGTCGATCGCCTGTCGTCCGCAGAAGATGAAATCGAACTCTCCCGCCTTTTTGATCGCTTGCGAGAGAATATAACTCGTCGCCAAAACGTCGCTGCCCGCGACGGCGCGGTCGCATATGAGAATCGCGCGATCGGCGCCGCGATACAGAGCTTCGCGAAGAATTTCCGCCGCCTGAGGGGGGCCCATCGAAATCACGGTCACCGAACCGCCAAAGCGATCTTTGACTTCAAGAGCCGCTTCCAGCGCGTTCAAATCCTCGGGATTTAAAACGGTCGGCAACGCGGCGCGGTTAATCGTACCGTCCGCGTTGAGCGCGTTTTCCGTTACGGTTGAGGTGTTGGGCGTTTGCTTGACCAACACGATCGAGCGATAAAAGGACACAAAATTCTCCTTCACTAAATATCAAGATTAAGACGGACGCGCGTCGCGTAGGAGCGACGTTGCGACCGTCGGCTTATCGTGGTAGAGGACGTCGTCGCGTCAACGAGTCGTCGCGCGGCGCGTTGTAGGCGTCGTCGTTTTCGTCGCGGCGGGCTTCGCGGAGGACGCTTTCGTCGCGGAACCGGTCGTCTCAGGCGCCTTCGAGGAAGAGGCGGGAACGGCGGCGGACTTCGAGAAGACGTTCTGCAACGTCGCCGCGAGGGATTCGAGGCTCAAGTCGGTCGACGCGACTTTTCCGTCGCCGCCGATCAAGATCATCGTTGGAATTTCGCCGATTCCGTAGTACGCGGCCAGGGACGTCTCTTTCGCGTCGACCGTCGCGCGGTCGGAGAGGACGATCCACGGGAGCGGATTCTTCGTCAGATAGGCGTCCATGTCTTCGAGCTTCGGATCGAGGTTGTAGCTGACGATCTCAAATCCTTGCGCGTGATATGTGTCGTAAAGCTTCTTGAGCTGTTCATGATATTCGGCGCTCTGCTGGCACCACGCGGCCCAGAAATCGACGACGACGACGCGTCCTTTAACCGCTTCCGCGTCGAACTTCTTTCCCTTCGCGTCGCAGCCCTGCCATTCAAAGGGAGCGCCGACGAGCTGAGAATAACGGATCGTGCCGTCGAGCATCATGAGCGCGTTCTGCGCTTCCGGAGTTTCGGAGGCGGCGAGGGTCTTGCGGATCGGCGCCCAGATCTGGTCGGGAAGCTTCGGATTATCGAGGTTCGCGGCGATCACCTGGACGGGGAAGACGAGGTCGACGGTCATGTCGGACGTCTCGGGATGCGCTTTGACGAACGCGTTGACTTCGTTCATGGCGGCGGCGAGTTCCTTCACGGTACCCTGACGCTCGGCGATATCGGCGACGACCGCCTGAAGGTAGACGCCGGTGAACGCGAGGGTGGCGCTGCGCCCGTCTTCGAGACTCTGAACGCGCTTATTATTCGCGAGCGCGTCCGCGTACTTCTTGAGTTGCGGCAAAATCGAGGAATCGAGGGACGCCTGATAGCAGAGAACCTGCCCTTTGAGAGAAATCGCTTCCACAAAGAATTCGTCCGTCGGCTTGAGGGTCAAGATGCGATCGGCGATGAGGCCGACGGTCTGAAGCATCTTGGCGACCCATTCTGAGTATTCTTTTTCCGACTCGAAAGCAATCTCGGTCGAAAGTAGCGAGGTGGCTTGCTCCACAAGTTGCTCGGGGGTCGCGTCCTTGGCGATGACGAACTCGGAACCGTCGGAAGAAGTTTTAGGCGCGGGGGAATCGGAATTCTGCGCGGGATTCGCGGTCGCAGGAGTCGCTGCGGCGGTCGTCTGAGCGGTCGCGGTCGCGGCGTTAGCGGCGGCGGCGTTGACGGCGCGGGTTTGTCCTAAGCGCGCGCCGCGTCCGTTTCCTACTTGTCCGTATGCGGCGGTTGAGGCCGCGATCATCATAGCTAATGTCGCGAGAGCGACACGTTTTTTCATTCTCATCATACGATCTCTTCGTTCTATAGCGCTTAATATACGCGCCCACCGCGATCCGACCGTCGGTCTGCGGAATAGCGCGTATGGTAGAATAGCAAAAAAAGCGCGTCGAGGGAACATGAATTTTTTCTCAAGAAAAACGTCGCTCCTCATCCGAACAAAATTCTTTTACTCCACCGTAAAAATACCGACCTCCGCAGGGGGATACGACCGCCTCTTCTTCGGCGGAATATTGGCGTCGAGAAGGTCGAAGTCGAAGCGGTCGTCCGACTCGATCACGAAGACGGAGCCCTTCGGGGCGCGGTCGCGTAAAACGCGCAGAAGCGCGAGCGTTTCCTCTTCGCGGTCGACCCAGAAGTCGTAGGGAGGGGAGACGAAGACGAGCCACGGAAGGTCGAGAGGGAGGGTCGCCATGGTGTGCGACTCCGCGGGATTGAGCTTAACTTCGCGCGTCGGATCGATCGAGGCGTATTTTCTCCCCCAGAAATAGACGTCGGTCATGGCGAGATCGATACGCGCCGCGACGCCGGGCTCTTTGCTTTCGAGAAGCTGGATATTGCGCTTCGTGACGCGCGCGGTCGGAAAATGAATCTCAAAGAGGGTCGCCGACGCGGCTCCTCGACTAATCGCCTCAAAGGCTAGCGCGCCAGTGCCGGTAAAAAGATCGACGACGTGCTTTCCCTTAGCGGCTTCGCCGAGGAGGTTGAAGATCGCTTCGCGGACTCGCTCCTTCATCGGGCGAACGCGACGATCCCCGCCGTATTCGAGCTTCGTTCCGCGCAAACGTCCGCCGATAATGCGCAGGCCGACGGAATCCCCGCGAGTTCCCGGCTCGCTCCCGACGTTCTTATTGCGCTTGGAGCGTTCCCTTCGCGGCTCCTTCTCTTCGGGTCGCGCTTCGATCCATCGCTCGTCCCCCTTTTTGCGGCGCGAGGCGCGGCGGCGTTCTTTGAAATTCTCCGACCCCTTGTTCCAGAGATCGGCGTCGGGGCCCCCCTGCGCGTCGTAGTAAGTCGCGGCGTCGTCGGAATTTCGGGTCTTCTCCCCTGGTTTGCCATAGCGCTTGTAAATATCCGCGCTCGAAACGTAGGGAGAGATCGTCTTCTCTTCAGAACCGTCGTACAGGCCGCCGATATCCTCGTGTCGAATCTGATGGAACTTTGATTTTTTCACGGATTCTTCCTATTTTAATGACTCCAAGACGTAGCCGACTTGAAAGCTAGCCCGTCGTTTTGTATAATGATCGCGCGACCTTGCAAGCGCGAAAGCTTGTCGCCGCTCAAGGCGAATGGACGACTTTCGAGCCGTTCCCATTCTGATTTTATCCCAAAATTCCCCGCGCGCCAGACGCCCTAGGCTTCGCGTGGCAAAAATGCCCGACGTCCGCGTCTTGCGCCCATTGTGAAAGCGTACGAATGAAAAAGCTACTTCTTCTCGCCGCGCTCGCCTGTTCGACCTTTGCCGTCGGCGGCGCGCTCCACGCTCAGGACGCCGAGGCGCCCGCCGAACAGGCCCAAACCCAAGCGGCGAATCGCGAAGACACTCCCGAGTACAAAGCCTTTGCCGACGAAATGGTGAAGTATAAGGACGCGCTCAAGAAGCTGCGCGGCCTCAAAGAAGCGTATCAGACCGCTTCCCCGGAAGAAAAAGACCGCATCGTCTCGGAGTTCACGCCGCTCGTCAACGCGACGACGCAACAGCAGAAGGGACTCGTTCCCCTGGCGATCGCCGCGTATAAGTCCGTCGAAGGGCAAAACTCCGAATTGCGCGCCTTCCTTTGCGCGATGCTCCAGTGGCTGACCTACGAACGCGAAAATTACGAAGCCGCGTACGAGATCGCGAAAGTCGTCATGCAGTATCCCCTTCCCGAGACGAACGGCGATCTCCTCTACGGTTTCGCCGCGTTCGCCGCGTTCGCGACGATGAATCTCGACGACGCCAAGGCGTGGTATAAGATCGCCAAGGACAAGAACGTCGTCGGCAAATGCGACCCCGAAGACAAGATGCACCTCGCGTACAACCTTGAAGTCACGCTCCCCGAATATGAAGAGCTGTGGCCCAAGGAGCAGGAAATCCGCGCGAAGGAAGCCGCCGCAGACAATCTCCCGCGCGTTCTCCTTCACACCACGAAGGGGGATATCACGATCGAACTCTTCAAGAACGAAGCGCCGACCGCCGTGAACAACTTCCTCTCCCTCGTCCAGAAGGGCTTCTACACCGACGTCCCCTTCCATCGCGTTCTCCCCTTCTTTATGGCGCAAGGGGGCGACCCGACGGGCACCGGCGCGGGCGGTCCGGGATACTGCATCAAGTGCGAATGTTATAAGCCCGAAGCGCGCAGCCACTTCCGCGGCTCCCTCTCCATGGCGCACGCCGGCCCCAACACCGGCGGTTCGCAGTTCTTCATGAACTTCGTCCCCACGCCTTTCTTGAACAAGAAGCACACCGTCTTCGGTCGAATCGTCGACGGTATGGACGTCCTCTCCGACATTCAGCGAATCGATCCCGAACAGGAAACGGACGTCGCTCCCGACAAGATCCTCGAAGCGAAGATCCTTCGCGGCGAGCCCGAAGAGTTCGAAAAACTTCCCGCGCGTTGATCGTCGCGTCGCGTCATACTAAGCTAGGAGGGAAAGGCCATTGGAAAAGAATCGATACGAAATCGCTTTCGAAAAGTATCTTCGCGCGATACGCCGTCCCTTTCTCTCGAATCGCCAAGAGCGTCGACTTCTGATGGAGGACGGTTCGACGCTCAAGAACTTCGACGATCTCGTCCAACATTCGAACGGGGAAAATTGGATCGTCGACGTCAAAGGTCGGCGTTTCCCCAGCGGCCTGCGTTCGCGGCGCTATTGGAAGAACTGGACGACGCGCGACGACCTTTTCGGACTCATGCGCTGGGAAGAGATTCTCGGCGCGGGGAGCGAAGCGTACCGGAATAAATCGGCGTTCGTCTTCGCGTATGAGATTGTCGGCGAGCGTTCGCCCCTTCCGGAATCGCGCCTCTTTCATGATCGCGGACGCCGCTTCGCGTTCTTCGCCGTCCCGGTGAGGACGTACATGGCGGAAGCGCGTTTGATCTCCCCTCGATGGGATACCTTCGAGACGCCGACGTCGCGCTTTCGCAAGATCGCGCGTCCCGTCGACGAGTTCTTCGCCGATTCCGCTTTCCTCTGACGCGTCTCTTTCCACGTTATTTTGTTCTCAAGCTCGGCGCTTACCACGCCGGGCTTTTTTAGAGGGATTCGGTCTCGCCGCCGTCGCCGGTGGACATGGCGCGCCATGTTTCGAGGTCGATCGTATTGCTGACGAAACGGACGGAACCGTCGAGCATCGACGCGTTGACGCCGCCGGAATGGTCGCTACGCGCGGGATAGCACGCGGCGCCCCATCGAGCGCCGTTGACCTCGCCGTGGCAAGGCATCGGCGGACGGAACTGGTTTTCGTCCCAAGGAGCGCGACCGTAGTCGACGGAATACGTCGTGTTCGGACCCAAATAGGTCGTGAAGCCCGCGCCGTTGCTGTACATCGGCGTGCCGTAGTTCCCTTGGTAGGAGTCGAGCTTGTTGATCTGAAGTTCCGACATGCAGAGGGTGTTGGAAGCGCCGTCGGTACAAAGCGCCATGCTAACGGCTTCGTTGAACTTGAAGGGAGCGCGATGCGCCTTGTAGGAACCGCGCCCGTCCCAGTTGTTGACGTCGTCGTTATGGAAGTTCGAGTTGCCGAGGTTGACGAAGTAGCAGGTACGACGAATACACCAAGAAGCGTTCCCCGATTCCGCGATGACTTCGGGCTGAGTCGGGCATTGGTGCGCAGGGATGAGCGCCCTACGGTACTCTTCGTTGATTCCGGAACCAAGCTGAGTTTTGAAGTCGATATTCGCGTAGAGCGCGGCTTGTTCGATATACGGGAGGGTGCGCGCGTGCCACGAATAGGTATCGGACAAGTTGGCGTCGTAAACGCCGCCGGCGTTCGTGCTTCCGATCTGCATACCGATCGGTAGACGGCTCTGGTTGGCGTCGCCGTACATCTGACACGCGAGGGTCAACTGCTTGAGGTTGTTCGTGCATTGCATACGACGAGCGGCTTCGCGCGCGGCCTGAACCGCCGGAAGGAGCAAACCGATCAAAATACCGATAATAGCGATGACGACTAGGAGCTCGACAAGCGTAAAACCGCGACGTTGGGCGTGTGGGTTAAAAGTCATCCTAAAAACCTTTTTTCAATAAACTTAAAAACTCACTCTTCAGTAGATTCAGAGACGAGATCGAAGGTCGCCTGGTTCTTGCCTTTGACGACGGTAAACTTGAGTTCGGAACGGTCGTTATATTTCGCGGGAACGAGTTCCACGGTGCGTTCGGTAACGTTATGGGCGACTTCGTCGGGGGTGGGATTCTCGATCGGAACCTTCTTCTGGCTACGGATATTCACGAGCATCTCGCCTTCGGAGGCGCGAAGCTTAAACACTCCGTTGATAATCTTGCCGCCGACCGCCGTGCCGGGTTGACCGACCATCGGGCCCATGCCGATCGACCCTTCTTCGAGGGGCTGACCGTCCAAAGTTACCGTGCCTTCGACGGGGCACAAACCGTCGTCGGGCTGGCAACCGGCAAAGCAAGCGACGCAAAAGAGCGCCGCGACGGCGCAAAGCATTTTCGTAGTTTTCATCATTGACGTCATCCTTTATTAGGTTTAAGGCACGCCTCGCTCAGGCGTAACCGTGCGATTACATTCAGGAAAGAAAGTATCAGGAGTTTATAACGCGAAACCCGCTTTCTCTTAGAAAGTTCCCATAGAATTAAAAAACAGGATCTAAAGGGACTCCTTAGACCCTGTCAAACGCTAATTGCTAACAATTAGAGGGCGGTATCCGACTCGCCGCCGTAGGAGGTCGACATGGCGCGCCACGCTTCCAGGTCGATCGTATTGCTGATGAAGTGGACGGAGCCGTCGATCATCGACGCGTTGACGCCGCCGGAGTGATCGCTACGCGCCGGGAAGCACGCGCTATACCAACGATTGTAACCGTGGCACGGCATCGGCGGACGGAATTGGTTTTCGTCCCAAGGGGCGCGACCGTAGTCGACGGAATAGGTCGTGTTCGGGCCCAAATAGGTCGTGAAGCCCGCGCCGTTGCTGTACATCGGCGTTCCGTAGTTGCCTTGGTAGGAGTCAAGCTTGTTGATCTGGAGTTCCGACATGCAGAGGGTGTTGGAAGTACCGTCGGTATTCTTCGCCATCGGAACCGCTTCGTTGTAACGGAAAGGCGCGCCCGCAGCCTTGTAGGAACCGCGACCGTCCCAGTTGTTGACGTCTTCGTTCCAATAGTTCGAATTGCCAAGATTGACGAAGTAGCAGGTTCGACGGATACACCAGTCGGCGTTGCCCGATTCCGCGATGATTTCGGGCTGAGTCGGGCACTGATGCGCGGGTATGAGCGCCTTACGATACTCTTGGTTGATACCGCAACCAAGCTGGGTTTTGAAGTCGATATCCGCGTAAAGCGCGGCTTGTTCGATATACGGAAGAGTGCGCGCGTGCCACGAGTAGGTGTCGGTCAACTCCGCGTCGTATGATCCCCATCCGTTCGTGCCGCCGACCTGAACGGCGATCGGGAAACGGCTCTGATTGGAGTCGGCGTACATCTGGCAAGCGAGGGTCAACTGCTTGAGGTTGTTCGTACACTGCATACGGCGAGCGGCTTCGCGCGCGGCCTGAACCGCCGGAAGGAGCAAACCGATCAAAATACCAATAATAGCGATCACGACGAGGAGCTCGACAAGCGTAAAGCCGCCGCGCCGCGACGTGCGATTTTGTAACATTGAAGTCATCTCAACACTGCCTTATAAAAATATAAAAGGTCTATCGACGCAAAAACAAATCTTTTCCCGTTTCAGGAAAAGAAAAATGCGACGCTCATAGTTCTAAAAAGCGAGGGACACAACAGACTTACGAAAGGAACTAATGTTTTCGTCGAAAGTTCTCCGCAATTCACGGGCTTATTATATAATAGCGAATCGACGAACGCAAGAGTAACACAACAGAAATTTCTAAAAAGACCGTATAGTGGTCAGAGTAAAACAGTCTGAGGAGACGCCCCGAAAAAGGACGGCCCCATTTAAGTCTCTACCCAACAAGAAGATTCGTCAAGAAAGAGTCCCGTCTCAAGGAGAGGCGGGACTCGTTAGAAATTTAAAAAGGGGACGCGACGATTAGAGCGCCGCCTTGAGCTTCTCGATCGCGTTTTTGAGTCTCTCGATCGTGAGTTCTTTCCCGATAATCACGGCGATATCCGTTCCGCCGCCGGGGGAGGCTTGGAGCCCGGTCAGCGCGATTCCGAGAGGATAAAGGAGCCAGCCTGGTTTAACGCCCAATTCCTCAACGAGAGGCTTGCAGACGTTGTAAACGCCCTCTTTCGTCCAATCCTGGTTTCCTTCGAGCGCAGGCAAGAGCTTTTCGAGCGCGACGAGAGACGTCGACGGATCCGTCTTGAACTTCTTGTTATTATAGAGGGAGAGGTCGTATTCGGGCATTTCCTGAATGAAGCGAACGCGGTCGGCGAGGTCGCTGAGGACGACGCAACGCGGTTTGAGGTTCGCGCACAGAAGCTCCATGTCGACCGGACGCTTCACCACCTCTTCGACGAATGGACGCGCCAACTCGGTGAACGCTTCGTTCGTCATGTTGTTGACATATGTCGCGTTGATCGAGCGAAGTTTGACTGGATCGAAGATCGACGGAGCCTTGTTGATCCACGCGGGGTTCCAGACCTTAATCATCTCGTCCATGGTGAAATATTCGGAGCCGTCTTTGGGGCTCCATCCCAGGAGAAGAAGATAGTTGATGATCGCTTCTTTGAGGAACCCTTGCTTGATGAGATCCTGATAGCTTGCGTCGCCGTTGCGCTTCGAAAGCTTCTGGTGCGCGTCCTTCATCACGGGGGGGCAATGGATATAGACGGGTAGCTCCCATCCGAACGCTTCGTAGAGAAGGTTGTATTTCGGCGTGCTGGAAAGGTATTCGTTTCCGCGAATGACGTGCGTGATCTTCATGAGGTGATCGTCGACGACGTTGGCGAAATTATAGGTGGGCATCCCGTCGCTCTTGATCAGGATCTGGTCTTCAAGTTCGCAATTTTCGACTTCGACATGACCATAGATCAGGTCGTCAAACGACGTCTTCCCCTCGGTCGGCATTTTCTGACGAATGACGTAAGGTTCCCCCGCTGCGAGTCGGCGTTCGACCTCTTCCTTGGGGAGATCGCGGCAGCAACGATCGTAATGTCCGACCGTTTCGCCTGCGGCGCGCTGCTCTTCATGAAGCTTTTCGAGGCGTTCCGCCGTGCAAAAGCAGTAATACGCCTTCCCCGCGTCGACGAGTTGAATCGCGTAATCCTTGAAGAGTCCCATTCTCTCGCTCTGGACGTAGGGGCCGTAATTTCCGCCGACGTCGGGCCCTTCGTCCCACGTCATGTCGTTGTCGCGCAGCGTCTTATAGATGACGTCGACGGCTCCGTCGACCAAACGTCCTTGGTCGGTGTCTTCGATACGCAAAATAAAGGAACCGTTTTCATGGCGCGCCGTAAGGTACGCGTAAAGAGCCGTTCTAAGATTACCAACGTGCATATAGCCCGTCGGACTGGGTGCAAAGCGTGTTCGGACTTCCGACATGTCAGCTCCGTCAAACAAAAAAGAGGTGGGTATAAACGATTCTACAAAAAAGTCAGACGCTAGAAATGCGCAGAAAGAAAGTATCCCCGACTGGATTCGAACCAGCGACCTACGGTTTAGGAAACCGTCGCTCTATCCAACTGAGCTACGAGGACGCCCTTCAGGCCTACCGCGCCAACCGACCTTCGATCGATCAGTCGCGATAACCGTTCGGATATTTACGTTGCCAATTATACGCGTCGCGGCACATTTCGTCAAGGCCAAGGTTTGCTTTCCATCCCAGTTCGGCGTTCGCCTTCGCAGGATCGGCGTAGCACGTCGCAATATCTCCGGGACGACGATCGACGATTTTGTACGGGACGTCGACGTTATTCACGCGCTTAAAGGTCTCCACCAAGTCCAAAACGCTGTATCCGCGCCCCGTGCCGAGGTTGTAAGCGGCGACGCCCTGCTTCATATGACGATACGCCTGCAAATGCCCCTTCGCCAAGTCGACGACGTGGATATAATCGCGCACGCCCGTGCCGTCCGGAGTCGGATAATCGTTTCCGAAAACGCTCAAGAAAGGACGACGACCGACGGCGACCTGACAGACGTACGGCGAGAGATTATTCGGAATCCCGAGAGGATCTTCGCCGATCTCCCCGCTCGGGTGCGCTCCTACCGGGTTGAAGTAACGCAGGAGGGTGACTTTCGCGAAATCGTTCGCGCGCGCGAAGTCGATAAGGATCTGCTCGATCATATACTTCGTCCAGCCGTAAGGATTCGTGCAGTTTCCAGTAGGCATGGTCTCTACGAGCGGAACCGTCTCGGGAACGCCGTAAACGGTCGCGGAGGAACTGAAGACAATCCCGGGAACCTTGAATTCGGTCATCAACTCGCACAGAACGAGCGCGGAGTCGATATTATTGCGATAATACGCGATCGGCTTAGCGACGGATTCGCCGACCGCCTTGTATCCGGCGAAGTGGATAATGGCGTCAAACTCGTTCGCCTTGAAGATTTCGCGCATCTTCTCCTTATCGCAGACGTCCGCTTCATAAAGGGCGACCTTTTTGCCCGTGAGCTTTTCGACGCGTTCGATCGCCTTCGGAGAGCTGTTGCTAAAATTGTCGACGACCGCCACGTCGATCCCATTCTCCAAAAACTCCACCGCCGTATGCGAACCAATATACCCGGCGCCGCCCGTTAAAAGAACCGCCATCGTTCCCTCCTAACCGTATTCTTCGCGACTATAATCTCCTCGCGCGACGCGAGGATCGTAAGCGTCCCTTCATTATAAAACAACGGAAATTCGAGTCAAGACGCGCGAAATTCCGCCCCCTTTACAGAGCTTTTCGCCGCGTTATAATCCGTTTCGAAAACTCTTCGACAGGAGACGTCGAAGCGTCGCGCGCGGCGCTGGGCTCACGCGCGTTCGGTTTCGTCGACCAAAGGACGTTATGACAACAACATACTCCTTCATCCATTCTTTAACGCCAAATCCCTTCGCGACTGAAACGCGCGTTTTCGACGCGTTTTTCAGCTTCAATCGCCGCGTAATTTTTTCTTGGCGCGTCGGCGGTCAACCGTTCTATTTAACTCAAAATCAGTCTATGCACCAAAGCGGCGCCCTGTGTTCGCCGCTTTTTTTATTGGATAAAGAAGACCTCGAGAGCCGATTTCGAAGTCTTATTCAAAGGAGCGCAGTGTGGAACCTGCATTTTCAACACTAGGGACGCTCGTCGGCCTCGCGGTCGCGATCGTCCTCATTATGCGTAAGGCGCAACCAGCCTATTCATTGATCTTCGGCGCCTTCCTCGGGGGAATCCTCGGGGGCGGCGCGCTGACGGAGACAGTCGACGCGATGGTCTCGGGGGCGCAAAATATGGCGTCGCCGATCTTGCGCGTCTTGACGTCGGGCGTTCTCGTTGGAGCGTTGATTAAATCGGGAGCGGCGCAAAAGATCGCGGAAACGATCGTCTCGACCCTCGGCGCGAAACGCGCGATTCCCGCGATCGCCGTCGCGACCCTCGTCATCTGCGCCGTCGGCGTCTTCATCGACATTGCGGTCATCACCGCCGCTCCCGTCGCGCTCATGGTCGGACGGCAGGCCCGTATCAACAAAGAGTCGATTTTACTCGCGATGATCGGCGGAAGTCAAGCGGGGAACATCATCTCGCCAAATCCGAACACGCTGGCGGTCGCGGAGGCGTTCGACGTCGAACTCACCTCTCTCATGATGAAGAATATCATTCCGTCGATCGTCGCGCTCACCGTCACGATCATCCTCTCGACGCTCCTCTCCAAACGCAAAAAGGGGATCCCGATTCTCGTCATCGACGTCGAGAATTCCCACGCAAAGCTCCCGTCGATCTTCACGGCGTCGCTCGGACCTTTCACCGTCGTCTTCCTTCTCGCGCTTCGCCCGCTCTTTGGAATTACCGTCGATCCCCTCGTCGCGCTCCCCGCAGGGGGGCTCGTCTGCTTGATCGCGACGCGTCAACTGAAAAATATCTTTAGTTATCTCGAATTCGGAATCTCGAAGGTTGCGGAAGTTTCGGTGCTTCTCCTTGGGACGGGGGCGATCGCGGGAGTGATTCGCGCGTCGGCAGTTCAGGGGGACGTCGTCGCGCTGTTGGCGGCGCTGCAAATGCCGACGTTCATGCTCGCTCCTTTATCGGGCTTCCTTCTCACGGGGGCGACGGGCTCGACGACAGCGGGGGCGACGATCGCGTCGCAGACGTTCCACACGATCCTGGAGGACGCGCACGTCGATTCGCTCTCGGCGGGCGCGATGATTAACTCGGGGGCTGCGGCGTTCGACTCCCTACCGCACGGGTCATACTTCCACGCGACGGCGGCGGCGGTCTTCCTCGCGTTTAAGGATCGCTTCAAGCTCTTCCCCTTCGAACTCACCGTCGGGCTTTCGAGCGTCGGAAGCGCCACGCTGCTCTACTACTTAACGCGGTAAAATGAATTTTGAAATTCGCAAGAACCGTCTCGCCCGAGGCGGTTTTTTTATGGACGCGCGTTTAAGGGGATCCGAGGAAGAGGCCCGCTATCGCTTCGTAAAGCATACGAGTCTTTATTAGTTGCCATGCGTGCGTGCGGCGCGTATCCTAACGCCGTGCAAGGCGATATCCTAACGAGCGAAAATAGGCAGAAATCAGGGAATCCGATCTCGATGGAATGAAGAAACTGGCCGCGTCTCCGCCGTAGGCGCGCGACGATGATTATAATCAGGACGCCTCCCCTTCTCTTTTTCTGCGCATCGTCTTAATAAAGCCGAGCGCACAAATCGACGCGCTATAGAAACAAAGGAAGATCGCGCTAAGGTTCGATCTCAGAAGGGAGAAATCGACGCAATGAAAAGCGCGAGAAAGTAAAAAAGCTCCCCTATCGAGCGATAGAGGAGCTTCTCTTTCATCCGCAAGAATCTTCAACAACTCCGAAGACGCCAATTACCAGTTGTTATTGCCGCCGTTGTTGTTGTTTCGGTTGCTATTATTGTTGTTATTACTATTGTTGTTATTGTTGCGGTTATTACTATTGTTGTTATTGCTATTGTTATTATTGTTGTTGTTATTGTTGTTATTATTACCGCCATTGCCTCCGCTACTGCCGGAACTACCGTCGCCGGAGTTATAGGTGAACATCTTGATGAGTTGCGAGAAGTTCGGCATCGGAGCGACGAGGACGTAACGGCGATCGCCGGAAATACCTGCGGTGGTCGTGAAACCGGCGCCAAGATCGAGGTAATCGATCACGGGATAATAACCGGGATCAGGAGTGACGTACGCGATTTGAGGAGCGCCGTCTCCCTTGACTTCCGTGTTCGCTTCTTCCTGCTTGTAGGAAGAGACGTATTCGTTCGCTTTCGACTGCAACGCGTTCGATTCGCGAGCTTCGTTGCGCGCCTTATTGCTCTTGTAAGCGTTGGCGAGTCTCATGAGTTCGTTGGAGTTGCGCACCTGGAGCTGGTTCATCATCGCGGAAGCGGTGAGGAGTTCTTCTTTGAGCTCTTCGCTGCGTCGACCTTCGACGAGATCAACGGTGAAGAGAGCTTCGTCGTTGTCCATCGTGAAGACTTGGACGTCGGAGTGTTCTTTCTCGGTTCCAACGTTCGTCATGATCTTGACGGTGACTTTGTTCTGAGCGACTTCGCCCCAAGACTTGGAGACGAGGAAGTTGTATTCGCCGCTGAAGCCCATCGGGCAGACGTAAGCGCGAGTGCGGACGCCCTTGCGATTTTCGTCGAAGGATTTGCGCAGATTGATCGGTTCGTCGGAGAGGACGCCCCCTGCGGCGGTGCGTTTCTGAGCGAACCAGCAAACGGCGTTGGTGGGTTCCTGAACGGAGAGATCGAGTTCGGCGTCGCCGGACCAGGAGATTTCGACGAAGACGTCGCGCACGGACGCTTCGGCGAGTTGTTTTTCGAACTCGGCGGCTTCGGCGTCGCGGCCTTCGGCCTTCATCGCGTCGATGAGATCAAGCGCGATTTCTTCGCAAGGTTTCTGAACGTCTTCGACGAGTTTGCCGTCCCAGACGATCGACGCGGCGCCAAGAGCGACCCACTTGAGAGCTTCTTCGTCGTTGAGTTCGCGAGCAAGCGCGAGACCGCGGACGTAAGGTTCGGGACGAGTCGGAGCGACGCGTGAAATATCGCGATAAATCTTGAGAGCGCGCTCGGGGGAGCCAACCTTTTCGAGGTAGGCGGCGAGTCCCATAATCACGAGCGGATCGTTGTTGAAATCGGCGACGGAGAGGATTGCTTTTTCGACTTCTTTCTGAGGCGCGTTCGATTTGATGAGCGCGGCGGCGAGAGCTTCGTACATCCATTCGGAGGCGCAATCGTTACGCATCGCGGAGCGCAGGAACGCGGCGGCGGACGCGGGATCGGAGTTCATGAGCTTCTGCGTCTGGACGACGAGAGAGCCGGCGAACTGATCGCGAGCGTTCTGATCCGCGTCGGCTTTCGGAGCGTTCGCGGCGAACCAAGCGTCCCATTTCGCGTTAAGATCAACGGGAGCCTGAGCGAGAGATCCGGTCGCCTTAGAAGCGTTCTTAGAGACGGGCTCAACGGGAACGGAGAAGAGACCTTCGCCGGCGTCCGCAGGCACGTCAAGGAAATTCTGGAGGATCGCGTCGTTCGCATTATTGGCGTTAGCGCCGATCGCGGGGGCCGCCGGTTTAGGAGCCTGCGGGACGGAGAACATGCCGCCGCCCATACCGCCGCCGAAACCGCCCATGCCGCCGCCGAAGCCGCCCATACCGCCGCCCATGCCGCCGCGGCTATTGTTGCCGCCACCCATCTGAGTTCCGCCGTAGGCGCCCATCTGGTTAGGCTGCATGATAAGGTCGGCGACGCCGTAGAGTTGCAACGAGGTCGAGATGTCCGGATTATTCTTGATTTCATCCTGCGTCGTGATATAGAGCGCGTCGTCGAGGATGCAGAAATCGAGTTCGTGCGGACGCAGAACGATCTTCAACGCTTTGCGGAGCGTGATATTCGTCAACTGTTCGTTGATATTAAGGGAGGACGCAGGGCCCGCGGCGTCTTCCATGTTGAGAGAGTCAAAGACGATGTTAATGTCTTGACCTTCTTCGCGAAGCTGACGCTTGATATCGTCAATCCAGTCTTCGAGGGTCAGATCCGCGTCGGGACCGCCGTTGACGTCGACTTTGATATTGAGCGCTTTCGCAATGCGTTGTTCTTCCGCAGAACCCGTGAGGTTCGCCTGACCGTATTTCTCTCGACGAACTTTGGTAAGGTTGTTCCAAACTTCGGGATCAGGATAGGTTATAGGCGGTTCGTCGCTGACCGGAACGTGAGCGCGTTCGACGGACATAAGGGTGTCAAGAAGTTTCTTCTGACGCCAAATGCGGAGATACTGATTTTCGGAATAGGCGTCGGCTAAGAAAGCGACGTTGCGAGCCTGAGTCGGGAGCGCGTTGTTCGGGGAGACCTCGGCGGCGGCCTTAGCGGCTTCCGCGGCGAGGACGAATTTGCTCTCTTTGACGAGCGCCTCGAAGCGCTTCATGATTTCAACGACTTTCGTCTGATTCGAGAGAGCGGCGGCGCGCGCTTTGTTTTGGCTTTCGACGACCGCGATATTCTGCTGCGCGGCGTAATCGCGAACAGCCTTCTGTTCCGCGGCGGCCTTGATGAATTCGCCGGTGGCGGCGAGGTCGCTCAAGAGAACCTGACGATCGGCGGGAGAAAGGATCGTGTCGTTCTTGACGCTATTGATCGTCAATTTGACGTCTTGGAGAGCGCCGTCGGGATCGGTTTTAGCGAGCTTGCGCGCTTCGGAGGTCACGACGTTGACGTGCGTTTTAAGCTGCTGCGTCAAGACGGCGACGTTCGCTTCGGAAGCTTCGAGGAGCTCGGCCTTTTCCCCGGCGCGAACCTTCGCTTTCGCCTCTTCGAAGAGGGCGTCGGTCGCGGGATCGGCGGCCTTCGCAGGCGCGGGAGCGGCGGCGGAAGCGTCGGCGACGGGTTCCTCGTCAGCGGAAGCCGCAATGACGACGGGTTCCTCGTCAAGAACGAATTCGTCGTTGAATTCTTCCTGAACGAGGCCGGAGAGACGCGCGGCGACGGCGGATTCGCCGCGATTCGCCGCTTGTTCGGCAAGATCAAGGGTTTGATCGATCGAATCGCTGATCGCGACTTGATAATCGGTCAAGACGTCGCGTCCGGCGATCGGGAGAGTCGCGCCGCCGTCCTTAGAAGCGCTCTGAACGAGCTGGTAAAGGTATTGATTCGACTTGCTCGGAGCCTGCGGAGCGAGCGTCCATTCGACGTCGGCTTCGCGACCGTCGGAGAGGACGACCGGAATCGAGATCGTACCGGCTTCCAACGCGGAGTCGGCGGAACCGATCAAATAGGTTTCGCGATCGCTACGGATCGGAGGAAGAGGATTCGGATAAACGGTGGCGTCGCCGAGTTTCACTTCCGCTTCTTCAGGGTAGAAGACAGGCGCGGAGACGGCGGCGGCGAGAGTTTCGCCCGCAGTCTTAGCGTCCGCGTCGCGTTCGACGAGATAACCGCCCGTGCGGTTCGCCAACGCGCCGAGAACGTCGGTGTTCACGACCGCGCCGACCCCGTAGCAGCTTACCGGAACGCGCGATTCGACCAACATCGACGCGGTTTCGTTAAAATCTTCCGCGTTGAATGGAGCGCCCGTGCTAACGCCGCGACCGACAAAAACGATAGAGCGGTCGGCGCTCTCGTTGTAATCGAAGGAGTCGGCGGCGACGGTGAAGGATTTCTGAAGATCGGCGGCGCCGAGCGCGTCGCGCGTCTTCAAACTGGCGATCGCCTTCTGAAGGTCGGCGGAATCGACGGAAAGGAAGCCGTCGGTGACGGGTTCGGTTTCGTTAGAGACGGCGTAGATCTGAACGCGCGCGTTCTTCGGAAGATTCTCGACGAGAGAATAGAGCGCGTCCTGCGACGCTTGACGCACGCTCGAACTGAGCTGCGCCGCGGAGAAGTCGACCAGCGCGACGACGTCGACATACTCTGATTCCGATTCAATCGAGTCGGCCTGGAGCGGAACCAGAAAACAATTCGAACCGTCGCTCAACTGATAGGACTCCACAGGGACGTCAGACTCCGCCCCTTGGACCGCCGACTGGCTAACGATAGCCGTTAGCGCGATCGCCGCGGCGGGCAATAGTTTGAAAAGGCGCTTTTTCATTCTTATGATCCTCTTCTCCGAAAATCTATAAACCGATGAGTTGGAACGCGACGCAACCGCGCGGGTCAGGACTCGCGCTCGCCGCGCGATCGTTCTATCGTCGTCGCTTCCGCCAAACGCGTCGCCGCGTCCAGCCATATTTAGTGTTCTTTTATATCAGGAAAGAAACGTTCTTTCAACCGCCAATATCGACCAAGCAAATAAACAAACCTTAAAAGGTCGCGCCGACGTCGTAACGACCCTTTTAATCGATATTTTCGGGAAACACACCCTCTTTAAACGTTTCAACGTTTAAAACGCGCCTATTCGACGCACCCTGCCAAATCGCCCGTCTCTCGCTTTTTCAAGCCTCAATTTAGGGCGTTTGTCTAACGTTCCTTCTAAAAATTCTAATCTTCTCCAATTGAATCGCAAGAAAAATTTCCACTCTTTTCATTGAATTTGAAAAAAATCCTCTCCGATGCGTAAGAAAAGACAATTATACCAGTCCTTGCATTTAAAACGATTAGTCAAACAATCCTTTCCTCTCGATTCAATTCCGCTCCCTTGAAAAGCGCCCCCCTAAGTTATAATTGAAAACGCGGCAATTGTTGCAATCGCCTAACACAAATCATATAAAGCGGTGGGAATATGAGCGAAGACAAACTCCAAGGGCTAGACGGTTTTATCGAAGAACTTGAAGAAGAGGAAGACGACGATCTCGCAGAAGAATCTTCCGAAGGCTCTTCCGGCGACGGCGACGCAAACGTCGAGTCCGTTCAAGGGGACGTCGCGACTGCGAATCTTCATCAACCGACTCCTTCGGGAGCGATTCCCTTCGTCCACCTTCACACCCACTCCCACTACTCCCTCCTCGACGGTATCGGCAAACTCGACGCCCTCATCGCGCGCGCAAAAGAGCTTGAAATGCCCGCGCTCGCCCTCACCGACCATGGGAATATGTACGGGAGTCTCGAATTCTATCAGAAGGCGCTCGACGCTGGAATCAAGCCGATAATCGGCTACGAAGCGTACGTCGCGCCCGGTTCGCGCTTTGAAAAGGGCGATAAGACGATGTATCACCTTACCCTGCTGGCGATGAACGAGCAGGGCTATAAAAATCTTCTCAAGCTTTCGTCGATCGCGTTTCTGGAAGGTTTCTACTACAAACCGCGCATCGACCGCGAACTCTTGCGCAAATACAACGATGGGCTCGTTTGCTTGAGCGGATGTCTTTCCGGCGAAGTCGCGCGAACCCTCAAAGAGGGTCGCGGTTCCGCCGAATCGTACGAAAAAGCGAAACGCGTCGCCCTATGGTACAAGGAGCTTTTCGGCGACCGTTATTATATGGAATTGCAGAATCACGGGCTCTACGATCAGCAAATTCCGCTGGAGAAAGAACTTCAACTCGCGAAAGAGCTCGGTATTCCAACGGTCGCGACGAACGACGTTCACTACGTGCTTCACGAAGATTCGGACGCGCAAGACCTTGCGCTGTGCATCAACACCGGTAAGATGCGCACGGACGCGAATCGGATGCGCATGGATTCGTCGGAATTCTATCTCAAGAGCGGCCAAGAGATGCTCGACGCGATTCCCCAAGACCCCGACGCGGTGTGGCGCACCCTTGATATCGCGAATCGTTGCGAACTCAATCTTGAACTTGGGAAACGTTTTTTCCCGATCTTCACGCCCCCCGACGGTCTCTCTTCCGACGAATACCTTCGCAAACTCTGCATCGAAGGGCTCAAGAGACGTTACGCGAACAACCCGAAGCGCCTGATCGACGGGGAGCTCTCCGACGAGGTCATGGCGCGTCTGAATCGCGAGCTTGGCGTCATTAGCAAGCTTGGTTTCCCGAACTACTTCCTGATCGTTTGGGACTTCGTACGCGAAGCGGAAGCGCGCGGCATCCATCGCACGGCGCGCGGTAGCGGCGTGGGCGCGCTCGTCTGTTACGCCCTGAATCTTTCGCACGTCTGCCCTCTAGAATTCGACCTCCTTTTCGAACGTTTCCTCGATGAAAACCGTCTTGAGGCGCCCGATATCGATATCGACTTCGAGCAGAGCCGTCGCGGCGAGATCATCGACTACGTGAAGGAACATTACGGCTCGGAAAAAGTCGCGCAGTTGGGCGTTTTCGGCACGATGGCGGCGAAACTCGCGATTCGCGACTGCGGACGCGCGCTCGGTATTCCTCTCTCGCTCGTCAGCGACGTCGCCAAACTCGTCCCCAACGCCCCGAAAATGACGCTCAAAAAAGCGTTTGAACAGAGTCCGGAGCTCGTCAAGATGTACGAAGAAAATCCGGACGTTCACGAGCTTGTCGACTACGCGCGAAAGACGGAAGGGCTCGCGCGGAACGCCGGAACCCACGCCTGCGGCGTTATCATCGCCCAGCGCGATCTCACCGAGTTCGTTCCGGTCCAACAGCTCACGGGAAAAACCGACGTCGTCACCCAGTGGCAAGGCGCCGAGGTCGAGAAGGCCGGGCTTCTCAAAATGGACTTCCTTGGCCTGCGCAACTTGACGATACTCGCCGACTCTGTTCGACTCATCAAAGAAACGACCGGGCTCGACGTCGACCCGTACAACCTTCCGCGCGACGACGCCGCGACCTACGCGCTCCTATGTCGCGGCGAAACGAAGGGCGTCTTCCAGCTCGAAAGCGCCGGGATCCGCAAACTCCTCGTGAGCATGCGCCCAGACAATATCCGCGATATCATCGCCGTTCTCGCCCTCTATCGTCCCGGTCCGATCGAAGGGGGCATGATCGACGAATACGTCAACGTCAAACACGGACGAAAGGAAGCGACGTATCTGCACCCCGTCCTGGAAGAAGTCCTCAAAGAAACAAACGGCGTTATGGTCTACCAAGAGCAGATCATGCGCATCTTGAATAAACTTGGCAGAATCCCTCTTTCGAGCTCCTATACGTGCATTAAAGCGATCAGTAAGAAGAAGCACGACAAGATAGCCAAATTCAACGCGGACTTCATCAAAGGCGCCCAAGAAAACGGGCTCACGGAAGAAAAGGCGCAAGAGCTTTTCGAGCTCATTAAGAAATTCGCGGGGTACGGTTTTAACAAGTCGCACTCAACGGCGTACGCCAACGTGGCGTATACGACGGCGTATCTCAAAGCGCATTATCCCGCCGAATTCATGGCGGCGCTCCTCTGCGGCGACATTTCCGGTCGCAACTTCACCAAACGCGACAAGACCGTCGAACATATCGACGACTGCAAACGCATGGGAATCACTGTCGTTCCGCCGTGCGTCAATACCTGCGGAGCGAAATATAAGGTGAAGGACGGCAAGATTTATTTCGGACTCACGGCGATCAAATCGTGCGGAGACGACGCGGCGGCGGAGATCGAACGCGCGCGCGAAGAAGGCGGTCCTTTCAAAAACCTCTTCGACTTCTACGATCGCGTCAACACGCGGCTTGTCAGCCGTTCGACGGTCGAAGCGCTCGTTAAGTGCGGAGCGTTCGACTGCTTCGGGGCGAAACGCGCGCAGCTTATGCTCTCGATCGACAAAGCGCTCAAGAGCGGTCAGCAAGCGGCGCTCGACCGGGAACGCGGACAGCTGAGTCTCTTCGGAGCGGAAGAGTTGGCGCAGGAACCGACATCGGCGACGCAAGGTCTTCCCGACGTTGAGGAATGGAGCGAAAAGGAACGCGCCGCGTACGAGAAGGAAACGCTCGGCTATTACGCGACGGCGCATCCCCTTGGAAACTGCCGCGAGACGCTCACACTTTTCGCGACGTCGACGGTTCAAGTCGCGGAGATGGCGAATCGCGCAACGGCGACGATCGGGGGCGCGATCTCCGACGTGAAGGTCATGAACTCGCGCAACCCTCGCCCAGGCCGCCCGAGCACGTTCGCGTTCTTCCAACTCGAAGATCTCGAATCGACGATTCGTTGCGCCGTGTGGGCGGACGCGTACGCGAAGTACGGTCAGTTCATCCGTCCCGACGCGGTCGTCTTCCTGCGCGGACGCGTCGATAAGAAAGAATCCTCCGTAGAAAACGAAGAAGGCGAGCACGAAATCGAAACGACCTTCTTCGTCGACGAGATCATCCCCTACGAGAACGCGACGGCGGAACTCTCCCGCGGAGTCGCGATCTACGTGAAAGAAGAAGTCCTTGAAGCGAAGGGGGTCAAGACGCTCTACGACGTCCTCCGCACATATCGCAACGGTCGCGACGGGACCGCGCGCGGCGGCGATCTTGAGATTTGGCTAGAATTGCGCACGGGAACGCGCGCGCATTTCCGTTGTCCAGAGTTTAAACTAACGATAGCGAACGAGTTGCGCTTGCGTATCGAAGAGACGTTTGGCAAGGGCTCGTTCCGACTTCTTCCCGCGCCGCAGAAGCAGGCGAGGCGCGAAGAACGCCAGGTTTGGCGCCGCAGAAAGGCGGAATCCTAACCGGAAGGCGACGGGATCGGAAAACTCTCGTCGCCTTTCTTATTTTTCCGCGCGAATTGACGCGTTAAAATAGAGCGGAAAATAACGGCGTTACTAGACCAAAGCCAAATAAGGTTTACAATCAGGGGGATTATATAGGCATTTTAACGGAGCGACGCGACGCGTCGTTCTACGCGTATCGCGCGACGCCGCTTAATGAGAAGAGGCCGCGCGACGCTGTTTTTGACTGACGCTTGAGCGTCAGCCGGTATTTTAAGGCGATTGGAAGGTCGAGGAGTCGTCCTAATTCCGATCGCAAGGATAGCCGCGATGAAAACGATCCACATTACTCAAGGTCTTGATTTGAGGCTCGCAGGAGCTCCCGATCAAAACGGCGTCCCGGAGAATAAAGACGTTTGGCACGTCTCGATCACCGGCGGCGATTATGTCGGCATGAAGCCGACGATCTGCGTTGAAGAAGGCGATCGCGTCTTTGCGGGTCAACTTCTCTTTTTCGATAAGAAGAATCCCGGCGTGAAATTTGTCGCGCCCGGCGCGGGCGTCGTGCAGGAACTCCATCGCGGCGAACGACGCGTCTTTCAGAGTCTGGATATCAAACTCGATTCCGGCGACGACTTTCTTCTAAGCGTACCTTACGAAAAAACGCCCGCCGATAAGCTTCTCTCCCTCAGCGACAAGGAAACGCGCGCGCGTCTTGTCGATTCCGGTTTGTGGATCGCGCTCAGGACGCGCCCTTTCTCGAGAATTCCTAAAGTCGACGCCACTCCCGTCGCCCTCTTTGTCAACGCCGCGGACACGAATCCGCACGCGCCCAATCCGCAGAAGATCATCGACGCGCGCAGCGACGATTTCGTCAACGGCCTGCGCGTCCTCTCGCGAATCTGCGGCAAGAGAATGTGGATTTGCCTCGGAGCTCAAGAATACGAAGCCGACTTTATCGCCGAACTTGAAAAGATCCCCAGCGCTCAAGTCGCGCGCTTCACCGGCAAACATCCTTCGGGGCTCGTCGGAACGCATATCGCAAAGCTCGATCCTTGCGGGCTCGGGCGCGTCGTCTGGACGATCGGATATCAAGACGTCATCGCGATCGGCGAACTCTTCGTCAAGGGGCGTTACCCGTCGCAACGCGTCGTCTCCCTTAGCGGGCCGATGGTCAAGAATCCGCGCCTCATTAAAATCTGTCATTGCGCCAACCTTCTCGAAGTCTGCGAAGGGGAACTCAAAAGCGGCCCCGCGCGCATCGTCTCCGGAAGCGTCCTCAACGGTCGCGAGGTCTCCAAAAGGATCCCCGGCGCCGGACGGTACGTCAATCAGATCTCGGTCGTTAGCGACGAAGACGCGCGCGAATTCTTCGGGTGGCTCGCGCCAGGCTTCGACAAGTTTTCCGCGTCCCCTCTCGTGGGCGGAAGTTTCTTGAAAAAGACCTTTTTCAATATCACGACGGCGCTTCACGGCGGGCCGCGCGCGGTCTTCCCGAATCCGCTTTTCTACAAACTTCTCCCGCTAGATATCGAACCGACCGTTCTCTTCAAAGCGCTCGAGATCGGCGACCTTGAGACGTGCGAAAAGCTCGGAGCCTTCGAACTCGACGAAGAAGATCTCGCGCTCTGCACCCTCGTCGATCTGGGTAAGAACGATTTCGGCCAAACGCTCCGCGCGCTGCTCGACAAAGCCATGAAAGAGGAGGAATGATCTTATGAAATTTCCACTGCTACGCGCCGTCATTGACAAAGCCGGCGAAAAGCTCTTCAAACCGGGTCGTCCTCTCTCAAAACTCTATCCCCTTTACGACGCGGCGGACACGTTCTTCTATACTCCCGATCGCAAAACGACGGGAACCGTTCAAGTTCGCGACGCCAACGACTTCAAACGCATGATGATTACGGTCGTCGTCGCCCTCGTCCCATGCCTTCTCATGGGAATGTACAACGTCGGACTCCAAGCGAATCGTCTCATCGCCGAATACGGCGGGGGCGCGATACCGACCGACTGGCACGGCGCCGTCTTACAATGGATTAACGCGGCGTTCCCCGCCCTTCGCGTCTTTCAAACGTCTTCTATTCTCGGTTGTCTCGTTTACGGATTCGTCTACTGGCTCCCCGTCTACGCGGTCACGATGATCGTCGGTATCTTCTGGGAAGTCCTCTTCGCGGGGATTTATAAGCATGAAGTCAACGAAGGCTTCTTCGTCACGGGTTTCCTCTTTCCGCTCATCTGTCCTCCGACGACGCCGCTGTGGCAAGTCGCTCTGGCGATCAGCTTCGGCGTCGTGATCGGGAAGGAAATCTTCGGGGGGACGGGTCGCAACTTCCTAAACCCGGCGCTCGTCGCGCGCGCGTTCCTTTTCTTTGCGTACGCGGGTCAAATCTCGGGGGACAAAGTCTGGACAGCGGTCGACGGCGTCTCCAAGGCGACGCCTCTTTCTTACGCGAGCGAAGGGCTCAAGGGACTTGAAGGCGCGGGGTATACGCTCCTCGACTGCTTTGTCGGAACGATCCCCGGCGCGGTCGGCGAAACGTCGACGATCGCGTGTTTGATCGGTCTGGCGATTCTCCTGGGTATGGGAATCGCGTCGTGGCGCGTCGTCCTCTCGATGTTTGTCGGCGGCATGGGACTCGCGGCCCTCTTGACGCACCTTGGTCCCGACGCGCTTGCGGCGCATCCGGCGTTTGAACTCGGCGCGCGATGGCACTTCGTCATGGGCGGGTTCGCCTTCGGCATGGTCTTCATGGCGACCGACCCGGTCACGTGCGCGACGACGCGCGTCGGACAATACGTCTACGGGCTCTTGATCGGAGTTTTAGTGATAGTCGTTCGGACGCTAAACCCCGCGTATCCCGAGGGCGTCATGCTCGTGATTCTTTTCGGGAACTGCGTAGCGCCTCTGATCGACCACTGCGTGACGCGCGCCAATATCCGTCGGCGTATTAAGCGTCTTGAATCGCGCGACTAGTAGAGAGGAAGGTAAGATAAATGTCCAACGAATCGATAACTAAAACATTTGTCGTCGCGGCGCTTCTCTCGATCGTCTGCGCGATCGTCGTCTCCCTCTCCGACGTGAGTCTCAAAGGTCTGCAACGTCGCAACCAAGCGCTCGACAAGCAGCTCAACATTCTCCGCGCGGCGGGCCTCGTGGAGTCGGACGCTAAAGTGAGCGCGGAGGAGTCGGAACGCCTCTTCGCGAAAGCGAAGACGGTCGTCGTCGACCTCGCGACGGGTCAAATCGTACCCGACGCGGATCCCGACGCGACTCTCGCGGATAAAACGAACGTCGTTCCCCTCTCGAAGGAGGAAGACCTCGCCAGTATCAAGACGCGTCCGCAACGCGCGGTCGTCTACCTCTTCTACGACGACGCGGAAAAGCTTCAAAGCGTCGTTTTGCCAATCGTCGGCACGGGTCTTTGGTCGACGATGCGCGGTTTCTTGTCGCTCAACGGAGACCTCGCGACAGTTTGCCGCATCGTCTTCTACGAACATGGCGAAACGCCGGGCTTAGGAGGCGAAATCTCCAACCCCGCGTGGACGAGCAAGTGGGAAGGCAAGAGCGTCTACAACGCTTCCGGCGAACCGGTAATTGAAGTCGTCAAGGGTACGGTCGATCCTTCGAGCGAATCCGCGTCGAATCAAATCGACGGAATCTCGGGCGCGACGCTCACCGGCGCGGGAGTAACCCAAACCGTTCAATTCTGGCTCGGGAACTCGGGTTACGGCCCGTTCCTGGAGGAACTTCGCAAGACGAACGGCGCAGCGTCGGCGACGCACGACCTCGAAGATGAAGGAAAGGACGCGCAATGAATAATGAAGTATCGCCCAAAGAGAGCCTTCTCAAACCGCTCTTTAAAAACAATCCCGTCTTCGTCCAAATCCTTGGCGTCTGCTCGGCGCTGGCGGTGACGACGAGTCTTCGCACGGCGATCACGATGGCGCTCGCCGTCATTTTCGTGACCTCTTTTTCGAACGTCGGGGTCTCGCTGATCCGGAAAGTCATTCCCGGTTCGATCCGCATGATCGTGGAAATGACGATCATCGCGACGCTCGTCATCTTGGTCGACCAGCTCATTAAAGCGTTCTCGTACGACCTGAGCAAACAGCTTTCGGTCTACGTCGGGCTCATCATCACGAACTGCATCGTCATGGGACGCGCAGAAGCTTTCGCGATCAAAAACAAGCCGGGAGCGAGCCTTCTCGACGGTATCGGCAACGGGGTCGGCTACGGTCTCGTCCTCGTGATCGTCGCGTTCTTCCGCGAACTCTTTGGCTTCGGCAAGCTTTTCGGGATCGTGGTCTTCCCGACGGTGCAAAACGGAGGTTGGTACGTGCCCAACGGTCTCATGGTGACCGCTCCCGCCGCCTTCTTCCTAATCGGCGCAATCATTTGGGTCGTCAAGACGTTTAACAAGGATATGCAGGACTCCGAATGAGACCGCGCGTCGTTCAGGACGTATTCGGCTCGTTCGTTAAGGATATAAGACAATGGATCACGCGCTCTCAATGTTTATACAGGGGGTCTTCACGCAGAACCTTGCGTTGTCGCTCTTCCTGGGGATGTGCACCTTTTTGGCAGTCTCGAAAAAGGTCGGCGCCGCGTTCGGATTAGGAATCGCGGTCGTGGTCGTTCAAGCGATCACCGTGCCGGTCAACTGTCTTCTTTACAATTACGTTTTGCGCGAAGGCGCGCTCGCCTGGACGGGAATCGACGCGCTCGCCAAACTCGACTTGAGTTTCCTTTCGTTCATCACGTTCATCGGCGTAATCGCGGCGCTCGTTCAGATTCTTGAAATGACCCTCGATCGCTTCTTCCCGCCCCTTTACAACGCTCTGGGAGTCTTTCTCCCTCTCATCACGGTCAACTGCGCGATCATGGGGGGCTCGCTCTTCATGCAACAGCGCGACTACAACCTCTCGGATAGTCTCCTGTACGGGGTCTTCTCCGGGTTTGGATGGGCGTTGGCGATAGTCATCCTCGCGGGAATCCGCGAAAAACTGGAATATAGTCACGTTCCCGCGGGCCTGCGCGGCCTGGGAATCGCGTTCATGACCGCAGGGCTCCTCGCCATGGCGTTCATGACCTTCTCGGGCATGTGATAGGAGGGAGGAAAGGAAACAATGAGCGGTTTTGGAATAGTAATCGCGGGGGTCGTAGCGTTCACGGCGATCATTCTCGCGCTCGTGGCGATTATTCTCGCGGCGCGCGCGGCGCTTGTCCCTAGCGGCAAAGTGAAGATAGAAATCAACGGCGACGCGTCGAAGACGCTTGAAGTTCCCGCAGGGGGGAAACTCCTTGGAACCCTCGCCGACCAAAAGATATTCATACCGTCGGCGTGCGGCGGCGGAGCGACGTGCGGTCAATGCAAAGTGCGCGTCCTCTCCGGGGGCGGGGAAATTCTTCCTACCGAAGTCAGCCTCATGACGCGCAAGGAGATCAAAAATCACGTCCGACTCGCGTGCCAAACGCCCGTCAAACAGGACATGAAGATCGAGATTCCCCCGGAGATCTTCTCCGTGCGGAAATGGGAATGCGTCGTCGAGTCGAACGAAAATATCGCGACGTTCATCAAAGAACTCGTTCTCCGCCTTCCCGAAGGGGAAGACGCGCATCTCGAAGCGGGCGGCTACATCCAAATCGAGCGTCCCGCAGGCGTGCGCGTCGAGTATAAGAACTTCGATATTCCCGAACGCTTTCGCGCCGACTACGATCGTCGAAAGCTCTGGGATTGCGTCAGCGAATCCGCCGGGCCAGTCATGCGCGCGTATTCGATGGCGAACTACCCAGAAGAAAAGGGAATCATCAAACTCAACATCCGCCTCGCGGCGCCTCCCGAGCAAACGCCGAACGTTCCGCCGGGGTTGATGTCGTCGTACCTCTTCAGCCTGAAAGCGGGGGATAAAGTCGTCATTAGCGGCCCTTACGGAGAATTCAAAGTGCGTCAAACGCCGTGCGAAAAGATTTACATCGGAGGCGGCGCGGGTATGGCGCCCCTTCGTTCGCACATCTTGGAGATGCTCAAACATCTCAAGCGCACGGAAAAGATCTCCTTCTGGTACGGCGCGCGTTCGAAGAGCGAAGCGATTTATCTCGACGACTTCCGTCAACTCGAGAAAGAGTACCCGAACTTCACCTTCCGTCTCGCCCTCTCGCGTCCGCGCCCCGATGAACTCTGGGACGGCTACGAAGGTCACGTTACGGAACTCATCTACATGACGTACCTCTCGAAACATAAGGCGCCCGAAGACTGCGAATATTTCCTCTGCGGTCCTCCCAAAATGACGCGCGCCATCGTCCTCATGCTCCAGAGCCTGGGCGTCGATCGCGAAAACATCTTCTACGACGACTTCGGCGGTTGACGCGTCGGGGTTCCTCGAGACACAATCGGCAAGCGTTAGAATCACGTCGATTCTGACGCTTTTTCCATTACGCCCAAGGGGAATTTTTCATGGCTTACGACGAATTTTCTTCGACGGAATCTCTCCGAAGGAACGTGTTTCAACGACTCAAAACGCGCTTCATTCTTCGCGGCGCTAAAATCGTGCGCAAAGCGTTGAGAATTCCCGGAATACGCGCGATCACCCCCGACTCGTGGTATCTTCGCGCCATTTATCGTATCCATACCGGTAAGCGTCTCCATCTTCATCCGCCGAGGGGATTCAACGAAAAGATCCAGTGGCTCAAGCTTTATCGCCGCGACCCGAGCTTTGAACGTTTCGTCGATAAACTCGCGGTACGAGAGTACGTCGCGGAGACGATCGGCGCGGAACATCTGGTTCCGCATATCGCGGGGCCGTGGCGCCGGGTGGAAGAGATTGATTTCGACGCGCTTCCGGAGCGCTTCGTGTTAAAGTGCAATCACGACAGCGGCGGGGTCGTAATCTGCGCGGATAAGTCGCGCTTCGATCGCGAAGAGGCGCGTCGCAAACTCGCGCGAAATCTCAAAAAAAACTTTTATTGGCCCGCGCGAGAACCCTCGTATCGACATATCAAGCCGCTCATTCTCTGCGAAGAATACCTCGAAGACGATTCCGAAGCGGGTCTGCGGGACTACAAAGTCTACGTTTTCAACGGAAAAGCGCGTTTTATCCTGGTCTGTTCGCGGCGTTTTACGTCGAAAGAGGGACTTCACGTCACCTTTTACGACCTCGATTGGAAGAAGCTCCCCTTCCGTCAGAAATTGCCGACGGAAGAGGCTCCCGAGCCGCGCCCGGAGGGGTTGGCAAAGATCGTCGAATTTTCCGAACGCCTCGCCCGGCCCTTTCTCTTCGCCAGGGTGGACTTCTACGTCAATCGGGGTAGGATATACTTTGGGGAGATAACGCTTTATCCTACGGCGGGTCTCGAGTTGTTCGTACCGGACGAATGGGAAGAAGAGATCGGAGCCATGCTCGACCTCAACGCCCGGCGCGACGACGCGAAAAAGTAAATCAACACAACGGAAAGCATAGCAATGAAAATACTTACGATAGAATCGAGTTGCGACGAAACGGCGGCGGCGGTCGTCGACGAAGATCGCAACGTTCTGGGGTCGTCCCTGGCGTCGCAAATCGACGTTCACCAGCTTTACGGAGGCGTCGTGCCGGAAATAGCGTCGCGCTCGCATATGGAGGCGATTCTTCCCGTCGTCTCGGAGGCGCTTGAAGAAGCGAAGATCGGACTTGAGGATCTTAGCGCGATCGCCGTGGTGAACGAACCAGGGCTCGCGGGTTCTCTTCTCGTCGGACTATCGGCGGCGAAAGCGCTCTGCGTCGCGGCGAATAAGCCGCTGATTGCGATCAATCATCTGCAGGCGCACGTTTACGCGTGCCGCGTCGCGTTTGACGAAGATCCGTTCCCGTGCATAGGTCTCATCGTGAGCGGTGGTCACTCGTCCCTTTATCGTTGCAACGGGCCGATCGACTTCGAATCGTTGGGAACGACGATCGACGACGCGGCGGGTGAAGCGTTCGACAAGGTCGCGGCGATGCTCGGTCTTCCCTACCCCGGCGGTCCTTCGATACAGAAGGCGGCGGAGAAAGGCAATCCGAAAGCGTATAAATTCCCGCGTCCGATGCTCAACGATCACGATAGGATGCAATTTAGTTTCAGCGGTTTGAAGACGGCGGTTCGCTACCAGCTCGCGGGAACGGGGCGCGTCGATTTCTCGGAATGTCATATTTCGGAGCAAGAACGCGCGGATATTGCGGCGTCCTTCCAGGAGGCGGTCTGCGATTGCTTGGTCGGCAAAGCGACGCAAGCGCTGCGCAAGTACGGCATGAAGACGCTCTGCGTCGGCGGCGGGGTCGCGGCGAATCGCCGATTCCGGGAAAAAGCGCTCGAGGCGTCGGAAAAATACAGGTTCAAGCTCTTTATCGCGCCGCCGAAACTCTGCACGGACAACGCGGTGATGGGGGCGATAGCGATCGAACGCTATAAAGCGGGGCTATTCTCGGATCTAGATCTCGACGTTTCCCCCGGTTTGGTACGCGACAAGTAGTCTAAAAGAAAAAAGCGCCCAAGACGTCTCCATAGTTGCAATTCGTTTTCGCGTGTGTTAGTATATTTGGAAGATAACAGCAACCGCAACGAAAACAGGCATGTAGGAGGATTTATTATGCCGCGCAGCGCAAACACGCATCGTCGACCGAAGCTTCACAACGCCACTTGGCCGGGCGTCGTTGGGAAAGGGACGGGAGACGGAGAACCTTGTCTTGACTTGAAGACGATGCTTGATCTCACGAAGGGAGCGGACGTCAACGGCGTGAAGTTTGACGGCTTTGATCTTTTCCTCGCGCCTCCGCACTTCGATCCGTCTGAAATGGACGCGCAAGTCGATCATATAGTCGAACTTTGCGAAGAATATCAACTTGAAGTCGGCTCCCTCGTCGCCAACGTGTGGGCCGGTTCGGCAATCGGGGACGAAAGCCGCCGCGAAACGTTCCTTGAAGCGATTGAAACGGGGTGCAAAATCGGACGGGCGCTCCGCGATAAAGGGGTTCGCCCCAACGGTTGCATTCGCATCGACTCCTCCTGCTCCGTCGACGCGTGGGCAGCGGATCCCCATCTTGGAACGAAACAAATCGTCGACACGTTCCAGAAGGCGAGCCAAATCGCCATGAAATACGACGAAATGCTCGCGATGGAAGGGGAAGTCTGCTGGGGCGGCATGCACAGCTGGCGACGCTGCGTCCAAGTTCTCGAAGAAGTCGACCTCCCGCAAGTCCTCGGATTCCAGGCCGATATGTCGCACACCAACCTCTTCCTCCTAGGCGTCAACGCCCCTGAGGATCGTCTTCTTCCCGACGACTTTACCTGGGATCAAACCGAAGTTTACGACGAAGCGTATCAGAAAATGACCGACGCGCTCCGCCCGTGGACGGTCGACTTCCACGTCGCGCAGAACGACGGCACCGTCTTCGGTTCCGGCGCCCACGATCGCACCGGACGCCACTGCCTCCCGAAGGATCCCAACGGCAAGCTCGATATCGTCAAATACGCCAAATATTGGCTCCTCGAAGACGGAAAACCGACGAAGCGCTTCAATCATATCTGCTGGGACGGCTGCATGTTCCCCAATAGCGCGATGACGAATCCTCAAACGTGGAACGACGTCCTCGGCGCGATGGTCGACGTTCGCAACGCTTGGGGCTGGTGATTTCTGTAAATGAACAAACACGCGGAAAGTCTTGCGCTCTCCGCGTTTTTTCTATAGAATATAAATTCGTTAAATTTAATAGACAACCTATTTTTGTTACTTTATTTTCCTGACGAGCGTTTGCTCAAGGTTCACCGTCTTATCCAAAGTCAGGAAGATTGCCCACACATCACGAAAGGCGATTGATGAAAAAGTCATTCATTTCCGGAACAGTCGCACTTCTCGCGGGCCTTATGGTCGCGAGCGGCGCGCTTCTTCCCTCTTTCGCGGCTGAATGGAGCCCG
>SFIW01000088.1 GCA_004556055.1 Planctomycetaceae bacterium | reverse complement strand
GATCGTCAACGCGACGGGTATTTTCAGCAGGCTCACAAGGTCTATGTCGACCGTCTCCCCGTCGGCAAAGAGGGTCGGATCGGGCGCGATCGTATCCCCCGCCTGCGCGGCCCCGAGCGCCGCGACGAGCGTTCCGGGCCCCGTCGCGTTCGTATTCGTAATATACAGAGTCGCCATTGGGCCTCCTTATCTCTCTTCGGGGGGAACGATCGTCAACGCGACGTCGAGCCGCGCGACGCCCCCCGACGCGACCGCCGCAGGCGCGAATCTCACGACCGAGCCCGACGCGTTCACTTCCGCCCCCGTCGTCTGAATCACGTTCTTCGCCATCTGCGTCGCAAGTTCCAACTGCGAATCGAGGAGCGGCGTCCCGTCCGGATTCCGCGCCAGGAGCGTGACGACGATCGCCTCTTCCCCGTCGTGAACCTTTGTGATAAAACGCGTTTCTTCTTCTTTCATCTTCGTCTCCTTTCTTCTTCATAAACGATTGAACTATCTCGATTTAGTCGCGACGCGCGGCGGAACATGACGCGGCGACGCGCCGGATCAGCTCCGTGACAATCACGGCGATCGCGGCGAGCGCTATCGAGCGCCAGACCGACGATCCGCGTTCCCGCTCCCTCTCGACCGCGACGACGCGCGAAGAAGCCCCCGAAGGCGCGGGCCCCGGAACCCGGCTCGACTCCGATTCCTCGCGGCGCGCCCCCAACCGCGCGAGCTCTTCGATCTGACGTTCCATCCCCGAGACGCGCTCGCCGAGCGCTTCGATCGACGTCGCCAGCTCGTCCGTCCTCTCGCGCCAACCCGCGTTGAGCCGATCGGTGAACCCCGCGAGGCGCTCCGTCGTTTCCCGCTGACCGTCGCGCAGCTCCTCGAGCGTGTCGACGATCAAGCGCACCTGTCCCAAGGGCGTCTCGACGTCGTATACGCTCCCCGACTCCGCGACGGGACGCGTCGCGCCGCGCGCACTCCTCGCGCTCGCCGAAGTCGACGACGTCGCTGGATAAACGAGCGCGTATTCCCCCTTCTCCTGCCGAGGGGTCGCGGGAGTCGACGCGACGCTTTCCGTCGACGGAACCCCTTGAGTCGCCCCCGCGCCGTCGGTCGCCGCGCCCCATGCGCTCGCCCATCCAAAGGACGCCGCCAAAACCGCCGCGCCAAAAATTCTCGTTCTTAAATTTTTAGCGTTTCTCATGTTAAGAACTTTCTGTTTCGTCATATTTACTCCTTTTTCTCTTCGTCGTAACGAAAGTAAACGCGCCGCGTTCGCGACCTATCCTGTCCCGTCTCAACGTAACGAAGCCAATCCTCCTGCAACTCCCCGAGGGACGCGTAACCATAGAAAGCGCGCAGCGCCTCCCCTACCCCCTGCGATTCGTTCGTCAAATACTTCACGAACTCCGCAAACCACCGGGAGCCCCCTCGACCGATCAGAAAGTCGACGACGCTAAACCCTTCCGTATACAAGAGGAGCCCTTTGTCGTACTCGCCCCTCCCGTAAAGGCTCGCCAAGGGGAGAAATTCCCCCGACGTATAGCGCCGCCAGGCGATCTCGCGCAGATTCGCGCGGTTCGCGTACTCCGACGACTGCGCGAGCCCTTCGTTGAGGAAGAGGTCGAAACTGCTCCCGATCAGATAGAAGAAGAACGCGTGCGTCATCTCATGATCGAGGACGCCCCCGCGCGATTCTTCCAACGAACGATACGAGACGACCTCCAGGACGTTCGGAGCGCGGTAGAGGGTATACCCGGCGATCGAGCCCCCTTCGCGCGGTTCGATCTTCACGGGGAAGGCGCGCCATCGCTTCGGTCTGCCGTACAGGGCGGCGAGGCGTTCGACGATGGCGTCGCACTCGCGCTCGATCGCTTCGCGGTTCTCCCCCGACGCGGCGACGTACTTGGAGCGATATTCCCCTTGGGGCGTCGCGGCGCGAGTTTGAGTCGCGACGGCGAGCGCGAGGATGAGCGCGGCGACCGCTGCGGCGCGTCCCCCAAGCCTTTTCTTTTTCTTCATGGTTTCTCCTTTCTCCCGCCTAAGGCTCGGCGGGAATCTGCGGAATTATCGCGCGGAACGGAAAAACGATGCGCGAAAATTTGTCGGACAAAAGTTTGAAACGGCGTGTGAAAAATCGGCGCATCATTTTTCGTCGACCGGCGATAATCCATCGCTCTCGACGCGGCGCGGATCGAGAGTCGCCGAACTTCCCGCGCCGTAACGCTTTAACGCGATAAGAGAAAGGATTGACATGGACGT